>JAYEKW010000113.1 GCA_034716895.1 Candidatus Neomarinimicrobiota bacterium | reverse complement strand
CTTAAAGATAAAGGCAATACCTTAAATTGTCTTTGCGAAAGAGATATCAGTCGACTGCGGTAACCTCAGAGCTGTGGAGTACCATGACTCAGAGATTGCCACGCTTAATACGCTCGCAAAGACTAATAGTGTCATGTCAAGCCTACACTTTCAGACCAATTCTTGTTATTTCAGGGAGATTCTTTGTTTATCTAACTTCTGAGGGCTTCAACAAACTCAGGGAAACTATTTAAAAGATAATCCGGTTCCTCTTGTTCCAATCGTGCAGAAGGGGTGAAACCATAAGTAACCGCAACTGATACAGCACCGGCTCCTTTGGCTGCAATCGTATCGACCTGATTATCACCTACCATGCACACCTGTCCTGGATCATCAAAGCCCAGTTCGTGAACACCATAGCGGATAATTTCCGGATCAGGCTTTGAAACAGGAAAAGTATCCCGTCCCCAACTGAACTTGAAATATTGGAGAAGATCAAGCCCTTTTAATACTGCCCTGACCATATCCTGCGGCTTATTCGAGATCACTCCCATGGGACGACGCTGCTCTCGCTTTAAGAATTCGATGACACCGGGATATGGTTGGGCGTCATCAATAATATGGATATGATAAAAGTCCCGAAATTTTTCCCATATCTCTGTTACCAATTGATCATCCACTTTGACATCTGGCCGATGCGTCTGAAGGCATTGTTGAACCAAAAAGTGGGCACCATACCCCACATGAGAAAGGATCTTCTCGTGGGTCAAGCGTGGATATCCCAATGCTTCAAAAGCGCGGTTAAGATTTGCAGAAATATCACGGCTGGTATCCACCAGAGTGCCATCAAGATCAAACAGTATTCCATTAGGGTTAAGCATATTTCCTCATGTCAATTCTAACTGGTGCATTTTTTCTCGTTTCAGCCAAATAACTCATTCAAATAAAAGAGGCCAGTACAATACCAGCCTCTTTATGTTACAACAAGGAAAAAACGCCTACCCTAACAGCTCCTTTGCTGCTGCATTTAGAGCAGGGACAACCTCAAACAAATCAGCCACAATACCATAGTCAGCAACTTTAAATATCGGTGCTTCAGGATCAGTATTGATGGCGACAATACATTTGGAAGAATTCATGCCGGCCAAATGCTGGATGGCACCGGATATCCCACAGGCTATATACAGGTTGGGAGAAACGGTTTTTCCGGTTTGACCAACCTGATCCGCATGAGCTCTCCAACCAGCATCAATAACTGCGCGGGAAGCCCCAACTGCAGCTCCAAGTGTATCGGCCAGTTCTTCGATGACACCGAATTTATCTGCCCCACCCATGGCGCGACCACCTGATACAATGATACTTGCTTCGGTCAATTCGGGACGTGTGGAAGCTGTCATGCTCGTGTCAATTACAGTAACAGAATTATCACCTCCGCCGACAGAAATATTTTCAACCGTCCCACTACCTGATTGCTCAACCGCCTCAAATACATTGGGCCGTAGCGTAACAAAGACTGGTGCTCTTTTAACAGCAATCTTGAGAAAAGCTTTCCCGGCATAGACGGGACGTTTGACTACCAGGTGGTCACCATCCCAGGCAGTTTCAATAACATCACTCAATAAACTGGCATTTGCTTTTGCTGCAAGCAAAGCTCCCAGTTCCCGACCCATAGCCGATGAGCTGAGCAGCATGACGGTAGCGGCAGTGGCAGTTAAAGCATCATTGAGCAAATTGGCATAAGCTCCCGGTGAATACACAGCTAATGAACCATCATCTGCAGCCAAGATCTTATCGGCACCGTAACTCGCGACAGTGGCGGTCATTCCAGCTAAATCAGATCCAACAATACAGACTGCAAGTTCACCTCCGGCAGCATCTGCCAGGCGACGACCCTCTGATATTGCTTCCAAAGCGTAGGATTTTAATTGACCATTACGTTGTTCTGCAAAAACTAATATTTTACTCATAATGACCTCCTAAAGGACCTGAGCTTCATCACGAAGCAGTTTGACTAATTCAGTAGCAGCTTCTGGACCTTCACCCACGATACGCCCGTCTGGTTTTCTCGGTGGATAGCTCATTTCCAAGATCTCAATGCCTTCTTCAGCCAGGGAGATTTCCTTGACCTCAAGCGGTTTACGCTTGGCTTGCATGATACCTCTGAGAGCCGGATAACGTGGTTCATTCAAACCTTTTTCTGCAGTGATCACACAGGGAGTCCCGGCGGTTATTGTTTCCTTGCCACCTTCAATATCCCGAATCACGGTAGCTGTTCCATCAGCGATCTCCAGTGATTTGGCTGTAGACAGTACGGGCATCTCCAATAATTCACCGATAATAGTAGCAACCTGGTATCCATAACCATCAATTGCCATTTTCCCAGCCAGGATCAGATCTGGCTCCAAACCCCGAATCTCTTCAGCCAGGGTTTTTGCTATAGAAAAACCGTCGGCTAATGCCGCATTCTCAGCTTTAAGCAAAATACCGCTATCGGCTCCCATAGCCATCGCTGTGCGCATGGCAGGTTGAGCTTCCTCACCTCCCAGAGTCAAAACAATGACCTCACCTTCGCCAGCTGCTTCTTTGAGCGCTAAAGCTTCTTCCACTGCATATTCATCGTAAGGGTTTATCACATATTTCACGTCCCCGGGATCGATAGACAGTCCATCGGCTCCAATGACGACCTTTGTTTCAGTATCAGGCACCTGCTTGACACATACTACGATTTTCATTATCAGCTCCTCCTAAATTGATCGATTCTTTAGTGACCCGCTTGATTAACTATCAGTAAAGCTTGGTTGAATTGGAAAGATAGATTGTGAGGGTCAATAAGCAAAATATTTCAACATACCGACTGGTCGGTTCGTAATATATTGTCCGCAAATTGAAATTCAATAGCTGCTTTACACTTCCATATTTTTTCCATGACCGTCTCTGTCTCGGATCGGGTATCACCGTCAACCCGAAATATTGAGATCTCAAGAATCCTTTCCATGTGCAGACACAAGCTTTACTGTGGGTTTGATCATTCATATTATGGAATACCAATTGCGGCTCCAAAGTGGTCATCTCATCTGGAATATTGATTATCCGTCAACCAAGCAACGGTTTTTAATATTGAGTTTATAGACAGACACTCATTAGTTTAGAGGAGCGATAAGGACCTAAATATGAATTTTAAATATTTCTCTATTCTCATTCTAGCATTTTGCCTGTTCTACAGTTGCGAAACAGATCCTGATGGATTCCAGGTTAAAGCGGATCGTGTGCTGGAAGGCAAATTTACAGCCCTAGCCTTTAGTCCTACTCAGCTTGAGTCCAATTACCCAATGGAGACTGATCAAACTCTGTCGCAGCCCATCATTTTTAAACTGAGTTTGAATGGGCGTGACAATGAGGCTGGATTTGGCCAGGATCATCAGCTCATAGTACCTCGGGGGATCAGTGAGTTTTATGCTCCCACCCTTAGCTTTGGCATTCATGCACCCGTGATTCCTGGAGATCCCCCTCCCCTTGAGCATGCTGCCAACGTCCATTTTCGGGTTGATCTGAGACCGGTACTGACGGCATTTACAAATTCCGGTTTCTACATAACTCCCACAAATGATACGATTTATGCCAACTCTTTTGAGGGTCTCTACCTGGCTGGAGGAACCGCTCCCATGACGTGGATCTGGGATGACCCCAATGGCTTGGATCACTTACGGTTTGATGATTCAGAGCTGGATTCGATCTATAAACTCAGCCTCCGTTTTGAGCCGCCAGATACAGATACTGGTTCACGTACATGGGCTCTAACAGAAGATATATCAGAGCTCCCACACTTTTCCAGTCCCCAGGCACCACTCCTGGAAGCTCTGACCAACCTGGCTCTGGAAGAAACGATCCTGAACATTCGGAGTGATAGTGCATTTTCAGCAGGGAAGAAGTGGCGGGGTGTTTGGACCCGAGACATTTCCTACTCAGCCATGCTCTCATTGGCTTATCTCTTTCCGGAGAATGTCAAAGCCAGTTTAAGAGCAAAATTGAGCCCAAATAAGCGTATCATCCAGGATACTGGCACCGGTGGTTCCTGGCCGATTTCCAGTGACCGCCACCTGTGGACCCTGGCTGCCTGGGAAGTTTTTTTAGCATCCGGTGATCACGCCTGGTTGGATGAGATTCGAGAACCGATCATCAATGCTCTAAAAGAAGACCTGCTCTGGAATCGCGATCCGGTATCGGGAATGCTGCTTGGTGAAACCAGTTTTGAGGATTGGCGTGAGCAAACCTATTCTGAGTGGATGTCTCCAGCAGATATTCATGCCTCCCAGGCTCTTTCCACTAATGTTATCTTTAAGCGCGCTTTAGAAATTGGATTAGCCCTGGCAAACAATAATTCTGATGGTGCCCGGTCCTGGCCGGAGCTGGTTACGCGACTTGATCATAATATTCTCAGACATTTTTGGAATGAATCGCTCGGTGCCCCTTCCAGCTATGTGATCTCGAGCCCAGCCTGGTTGCCTGCTGCTCACCGTGACCTGCTTGGCGAATCATTAGGTATTCTATTCTGTAATTCATTTGCTCAAGTGGCTGCACAACTCGTAAGCACCTATCCCCGCAGTCAGTATGGCAGCCCTGTGATCTCTCATCAATTGCCGCATTCACCACCCTATCACAACAAGGCAATTTGGCCCTTTGTGGAAGCTTATGCACTTCTGGCTGCCAAACAAGTTGAGAACCAGGAGGCTTACCACCATAGTTTTAATGGTTTGATCAGGTCAGCAGCCCTTTTTCTAACCCATCGTGAAAATTTTGAATACGCTTCAGGCAGGCCTGATCAGACCGAGATCAATTCTGACCGACAGTTGTGGAGTGATGCCGCCTGGCTGGGAGCAATCTACAAGGGTCTATTTGGTCTCTCCGTCAATTACGATTTTGGTCTGAAAGAGTTTGAACTGGTTCTGGCACCAAACAATCCCTTCCAGTGGGATCATTTCTCAATTACCAATCTAGCTTTACATGATACACCCCTTTCCATCATACTGAAAGGCAGTGGGTCATCAATCTCAGCTATTTCTGTGAATGGCACTCAACAACACCCCGGTAAACCGATTCCATTAAGGGGCGAGCCACTTGATATTATGATCGAGCTAAAGCAAAACCGGGATACCAGCCCCTCTAAAATAGAACGTGTAGAACACCTGCTTCCCAAAATCCCAAAGACCTCCTGGTCTGCAGATACGCTGATCTGGTGGAGCGAAACCGGGGTAAGTCTTTTAGAAGTAAATGGTCAAATTTTAGATACCCTGACCAGTTCCCCAACGAGCCTGCCGGATAGTTTGATGGGTTTTTACACGCTGCGAGCGATGGATTCAACAACTACCCTGAGCTTGCCAGGTCAACCTTATTACCGGGGACCCTCTGCCATGGTGCTTTTAGCCCCAGAGCAGCCCTATTATGTTGAATTGGGACAAGATATAGCCTTTATCAAAATGGACTTCTCAGTGCCCTCAGGGGGGAATTACCTCCTACGGTTTTTTTACAGTAATGGGTCTGGATCCATCAGTACGGGCAACACCTGTAGTTTAGCCAAACTCACGATTAATGAGTGGTGGTTGGAACAAATGGTCAGTTTCCCACATACTGGTTCATGGGATAGTTGGGAAGAAAGCGCCTGGCTGAAAGCACAATTCCAAGCCGGTCAGAATACTTTAATCCTGAACCAGGAGACTTTGCCAGTGCAGAATATGAATGGCAAATTGAATCAATTTCGCTTAAAAAGTATGGAGATCGTTCCCGTTTTTAATTGATACCGAGAGATATTTTTATTCTGTAAATTTGGGCAACTCATAGATTGGGAAGATCGTCTCACCATAGGGACCTACATTGCCAGCTAGAAATTTTTGGTAGGTTTCCTCTGTGTAAGGAGCATCCTTCGTAGGTGTGGTTCTTGTATCTCCAAAATAGTTTCGGCTATAAGCCACCACCGATCGTGAATCCCGCACTACTCGCACACCCCTGACTCCTGCAATGCTGGCAGCCACCATATCAGTATCTGAATCACCATAAAAGATGTGTAAGCCAAGGCTGGTGATCAGTTCATGTTTGGTGGTATATTTAAATCCTGTTTGAGGATCCCGTCTCTTGGGTGCAAAAAATAGAGTTTTATCTTTTTCAATTGTGAAACCCAACTCCGAGCTTAAGAATCTGGCAACAACCTCCCCATTTATACCAGGTCTTGCTGTAATAAAGTAAACTTCGTGCCCATGAGCTTTTAAAAACCCAATAAGATCTGCTACAGGTTCAATGATCACAGAATAAAGGCTATCATGTTCATTGACCCAGCCAAAATCAAGATGATCAGGATCAGAACTCATCTGAGGTGCTTTTAGAAAATTATCTCTTGAGAATAGAACCGTATCGTCAATATCAAAGCCAACTTTTAATTGTCCTTTTACCTTTTCATGGACAGCAGTTGGTTGAACGGGTTGGCAGGCAGTCAACACTAAAGCCAGACTTAAGCAGGTTATTTTGATAATTCGCATAATCTTTCCCCTATTTTGTATTTCGATCCATATTAAACCGGCCCATGTTATCCGTAAGTATATTTTACATATATAGCCACAAAGTCACTAAGGCACTATGTTCTATAAAATCCCTGAATGGCTCTTTGAGCCTTTTTGTCTTCGTGGCAAAAGAAATTACACTGCTGCGAGGTGATGACTCCTGATGCAACCGGCTATCTCAGGCCAGCTTAATAGTGAGGTCCCCAAATTGCCTATTGGTGGTACTCACCACTTCACATTTAAAAACCAGTTTCACTTACTTGATAAAATAAATATCGCCCTATCAATACGCTCATAAAAATAGTAGTAAATGTATGATTAAGTATCCATTTTTGGAGCATGTTAAAACTTCCTGTATCCTCATTTGAAAAGAAATTGACCTTTTTGATCACAGGCCAGGGGGGACACCGTAGATTAGATCGTTTTATGATCACAGTCTCCGATCCTTATCAATGGCTTTTACCGATACTGATGTTCGCCATGGTACTTATCTACAAAAATTGGGAATCTGGATTATTAGCGTTATTGACTGGAGGAGTCGGGGCCGGTATTGCTGATGTTCTGAACACTCGCTTTATCAAGAGGAGAACTGATCGGATCAGGCCGAGTAAACAATACCTGGATATCAGGTCTTTGGGTGTCATGAATAAGGGTCGTAAATCATTCCCGTCAAATCATGCTTCTAACACGATGGCTTTCACTCTGGGATTTGGTTTGGTTTTCCCCTGGACATTTGGGATCATGATACCGCTTTCACTCCTTGTCGGTTACTCCAGAGTGTATTGCGGAGCCCACTTTCCACTTGATGTTGTTGCCGGTTGGCTTCACGGCACGGTCTGGGTATTACTCATCCATTCTATCTTATACTTTTTTTAGCCCGCATTGAAAAGGGTGAGACCAGTCTCACCCTTTTAATCTTCGGCAAATTAATGCCATTGATATATTTACAGATGTCTAAAGTATTTTCTTAAGCGTGTTGTATTCTTTCTCAAGAGTTGCAATCTCTGCTCTAATGCCTTGAAGTCGACCGAGTACTGCGTCTGGATCTTCATTTACTGGTTGTTTAGTTGCTGCAGTTTTAACAACTTTTTTTGCTGCACCTTTCTTGATCTTAGCTTTAGCAGTAGTTTTCTTTTTTTTGTTACCTCTGGTTTTTTTACCCCAGTTACTGAGGGTAACAACTGAAACACCATATTTCTCACTGGCTGTTTTCATGCCGCCTCTTTTGTTCTCGGCATTATAAGCAGCAATAAATTGTACGATCTCAGCTTTTTCATCTGCCGTATAACGTTTTCCCTGTTTTCCTTTAGCTGAGCTTTCAGCCATAAGTACACCTCCTGAAATTATGATTAATTCTAACTAGGGATAAAACTAGAGTTTTAGCCTGTCATTGACAAGGATTTTATTATAAATAATTATACCTGATGATCTTATACAAGAATTAAGTAATTAACGCTTCACCCAGTTATTACTTACGAAAGTCAACTTTATGTTTTATGCGGTCCCACACTTCGTCCATCTCTTCCAGGGTCGCCGCCTCAATATCTTTTTGCTCAGATTCAAAAACAGTTTCCAAAGCACGAAATCTTGCATCAAACTTGTCAATAGCCTGCCGCATGGCAGTTTCACTATCTATTTTCATTAAGCGTGCAACATTTACCAGAGCAAATAAAACATCACCAAACTCTTCACGAGCCCGACGTTTGTTTCTTAGACGCCATTCTTCCACAAGCTCATCGATTTCTTCATGGAACTTTTCAAGTGCTGGTAAAACTTCATTCCAATCAAAACCGACGTTGGAAGCCTTTTCCTGAATCCGTTGAGCGCGGATTAAACCTGGTAAATTGCGGGGGACACCATCCACCCAACTTTTTCGGCCCTCACTTTTTTTAACTTTCTCCCAATTCTCCAGTGCATCTTCCACTCGCCTGGTTTCATGCTTATTCTCACCGAATACATGGGGATGACGTCGGATCAATTTTTCATTGATGGAAGCCAGACTGTCTTGGAGTTTAAATTGGCCTGCTTCTTCTGCCAGTTGAGTCTGCATGACCACATGCAACATCAAGTCACCCAACTCAGTTTGCAATTCTTCAGGCAGCCCGTCTTCGATAGCTTCGACTACTTCGTAAGCCTCCTCGATCAAATAGGAAGTTAAACTCTCAGGTGTTTGCTCCCGATCCCAGGGACATCCATCCGGTGCTCGCAGGCGGATGACAATTTCCTGTAATCTTATGATCTCTTCTGCAACACTTAACTTGGATTTCTCAACCATCTATTTTGCTTTTCTTTTACTAGCTTTAACTTTTTCAATTCGATTTTTCACAACGGAGATGACTTCAAATCTATAGTTGGAGTATTCAATGAAATCACCTTGATCAGGAATATTTCCCAAACTAAAGTATATGAGACCTCCCATAGAGTCATAATCACGTTCTTTGGAAAATTCAATGCCCAGGATCTCCGCAACATCATCTAGCGGAGTGGCTGCCTCAATCATGTATACGTCTTTTTTGATTGGGACTATTTCCGTTTTCTCTGTAAAATCATCGATCTCATCTTTTAGGTCACCTAAAACTTCTTCAATAATATCTTCTACAGCAACCATCCCTGAAAACCCGCCATACTCATCGACCACAATACCCAACTTCTGTTTCTGGTGTTGCATCTCGCGAAGGAGTTCATCAATAAACTGATGCTCTGGAACAAACATGGCCGGCCGAGCTAAACGCTCAAGATTAATACGTTTGGAACCGCTATGCAGATAGGGCAATATATCCTTGATAAAGACAATACCCCTGATCTGATCGATCTGGTCTCGATATAGCGGGTATTTTGAAAAACCTGATTCTCGGATGATCGTTAATACATCTTCACGACTCATTTCCGTATGGAACATAACCACATCTGGTCGTGGGATCATGATCTCTTTTGCCTGAGTGTCACCAAATTCAATAATGGAATGGATCATTTCCTTCTCATCCTCACCAATGACACCTTGATCCTGTCCTAATTCCACCAGTGCTTTGATCTCTTCATCCGAGACAAAATTCTCCTCAGGTTGAACTCCCAACAAATTCACCATTTTTTCAACCAGTGTATAAACGATTTGAGCAATAGGTGAAAACAACTTGAATATAAAAGCTAAACTACCAGCGATCCGGGATGCAAATCCAAGGGAGTAACGCATGGCCATTACCTTGGGTGTTATCTCTCCCAGAATGACCAGAATAATGGTAAGTACAACTGTTTCAATCGCCAAGGCTATAATCTGATTAAAGCCACTTTCTTTGGCAATTCCGGCTGCGATAAAAGCTGCCATAGAAGCTAATGCCACGTTGACAATTGTATTTCCAGATAGAATTGTGATCAATAGTCGTTTGGGTGATTTTAATAGTCTGACAATAAGTCGGGAAGATGGAGCAAGATCGTGTTTTAACTTTTCAACATCATTTAGTTTAAGATTAAACAGGGCCGTCTCTGAGCCTGAAAAATATGCAGAAATTCCCAGCAACACAAAAAAGGCTACTCCCTGCCACAGTAAGGGTGATTCTATTAGCTCGGTATAATTCATTTGGGTTTTAAATTTTTAATCTTAGACAAATAGTTATCCTCCAGCAGGGTCATCTGGTCTTTTTCTCCCTGTGTCTCATCTTCATGCCCGCATAAATGTAGGCAGCCATGGATCAGCACTCGATACAATTCTTCCCTTGGGTCAGTTTTATATTTAATTGCATTTAGAGTGATCTGTTGCATGGATAAGTAAATCTCACCTTCGATTGTTTCGTCGGGGTCATTTAAATTAAACGCAATAACATCGGTGTACACATCCCGATCAAAATATTCCTTTTTAAAATGACGAAGTTCATCCTGTTTTAGAAAAACAATGTTTACATATTCAGCTGTTTTATGCTCGCCCTTAAAAACCAGTTCAACACCTCGCTTAAACAAGCTGGTGTCTGTCTGGGGATCAGGATCAATGACCTCAATCTGCATGGGAGTTAAAACATCAGAATTTTATTGTGGAATCGATTAGTCTTCATCATCCAGAATGTGCAGTTTTTTGCGCTGTCCGGGATATTCGATCCGCTTATGCATGCTTCCCATGAGCACCGGCATCATAGCACCCTTAATATTCTCAAGATCTCGAAATGTTAAGGGACAATTTGTTAACTCGCCACCTTTGATGCGACTTTCAATGATGGTATCCATAAGTGACTCGATGCGTTGCGGGTTTGGATTTTTGACCGAGCGAGAAGCTGCTTCAATGGCTTCGGCCAGCATGAGGATACCGGTTTCTCTGGTATTGGGTCTCGGTCCGGGATACCGAAAGTCTGCTTCATTGATCTCAGAACCTGTTTCTTTGGCACGTTCTAATGCTTGTTGATAAAAATATTCCACCCGAGTGCGGCCATGATGCATTGGAATGAAATCAGCGACAATAGCAGGCAAACCGAAATTATTGGCCAGTTTGACCCCATCTTTAACATGTGCCACAATCACCGTTGCGCTTAATCGGGGTGAAAGTTTTTCATGCTTATTGGTTCCACGTAGTTGATTTTCAATAAAATATTCCGGCTTTACAGCCTTACCGATATCATGGTAATATGCACCGACTCTGGCCAGTAGCGAATTTGCGCCAACTGCCTCAGCAGCAGCTACTGCAAGATTACCTACATCAATACTATGCTTAAAGGTGCCTGGTGCCCTCATAGCCAAATTGCTCAACAGTTTATTGTTAAAATCAAGTAGCTCAAGCAGAGTCAGATTAGTCGTTATCTTGAATACTCGTTCAATCAAAACCAGAAATCCATAGGACAGTAGTGGAGACAGGAAACCGTTCGCTGTTGCAAAGATCATGTGCTCCATAACAGAGTCCCAGCTACTGAACTTGATCATCTCAAAGACAGCAATAACGGCCACATAACCTGACGTAACAGCCAGGATACTCCACAAGATCTGAGATCGTGATCTTAGCCTGCGCACTGTGTAAATAGCCAGTGACGAAACAAAAAGGTTGGCGACAATAAAGGGGATGTTGTTGCTTAAAATGATACCCGTAAGCAGGGTCAGTGTTACCATAATGATAAATGCCATCCGGCCATCAAAAACAACTGTGAAGATCATCGCTGCAATACTCATGGGGATAAAAAATTCAGACCATTGCATCTGATACACAATAGTGTGAGCCAGAGCCAGCATCAGAATAATAATGATCCCAACCAAGGCGATTAGTTTTATGTCATTGTAGATCTGATTCCGATAGGTCTGGAGATACGCAAAAAAGAAAAACAGCAAAAAAGCAGTTAGCAGGATCTTCCCCATGAAGGTCATCAAGCGATTGGCAGCCGATTCTCCATAACCCCGACGTATATATTCTTTTTCAAGTGAATCAAGCTTTTGTTTGATTTGCACCGTGACCCGAGTATTAGCATCTACGATCCGTTCATTTTTAAAGACCTTGCCAGTACTGATGGGAACCAGGTTATGAGCTTCTGCTTTCCGGTTTTCCGTAAGCTCGGTTGAGTAGTTCAGATTGGGTACCATAACCGCACGTGCCACATCTTCAGCCAATTGGAGTAAATGAGCGTCACTGTTTTTGTAGTTATTTGTAAGTACTCGCTGAACGCTTTCCCAAGCCTGTCCCATATCACGGAAGTCCTGCGGATTGCGACTGGATTCTTTACCGCGCATGATCATAGTGATCTGCATATGGCTATTATCCGGTGGCAAATCCCCAATTATTCCCAACATATACTGGGGCAAAATGGCTTGTTTTACTGAATTGATCAGTTGGCGGGTTGAGGGTCCTTTCTCCAGAAAGAAGCTCCACCGGGGAATTCCCAAATCTTTCAAACCCCTGTCCTGAAGACCATATTTTATGTTTAAAACATGGAGCGAGTCATCCTGAAGTTGAATAAACATGGAATCTGATGCTATACTGTCTGAGATCGTTTTCCAATAGCTTCGTTTTGAATTAAGATCCTTCTCAGCCTGATACCAAAGGGACAACTGATTCCGAATCTGATCTAGATTTTTGTTTACTATATCCCGGCTTTTATTATCCCAAATAAAGACCGGCAGGATAGCATCTTCGCGAGCTTGTCTATCCTGTTCCAGAGCACTTTCTGTTTTCAGAATATCAAAATCAAAGGGGGCAATGATGGTCTCTGTTGTGATCTGGTCCACATCATAATCGAATTGAAACATTTTTCCCTTTGGAAAGAATAGGGCAGAGACAACGAGCAATATTATGATTAGAGTGACTTGACTTATTCTAAGCCAGATGTGATATTTTTTTTCGTCACCGACGATCTTTTTTGACTGAGCCAACATGGAGTAATTATAATCCTTTCAAGAGCTGCTTCAAAATAACAAGTTTTTGAACTTCCGAAGTACCTTCTCCTATGGTCAGGACCTTGGCATCTCTAAAAAAACGCTCGACCTGAAATTCCTTGATGTATCCATAACCACCATGAACTTGAACTGCAAAGTTGGTGGCTTGAACAGCAATCTCCGAGGCTTTCAACTTGGCCATAGCTGCTGCTTTCACCACGTTTTCACCCTGATCTTTGAGGTAACTGGCATAGTAAACCAGATGCCTGGCGGCTTCGATCTCCATGGCAATCTCAGATAACTGCAGTCCAATCCCCTGAAACCGGTGAATTTTTTTTCCAAACGCCTCTCGTTCATCAGCATATTGCAAGGCTGCCTGCAAAGCACCTTCTGCCAAACCAAGTGAAAGTGCCGCCACACTGATACGACCCCCAACCAAAGCTGACATCATTTGTTTAAAGCCGACATCCAACTCTCCCAGAAGTGCGTCACTAGGAACACGCATATTCTCGAAGGTTAATGCCCGAGTATCAGACCCTCGCCAACCCATCTTCTTTTCGGGTGGTCCAATGGTGAAACCGGGTGTCTCAGGGTCTACCATAAAAACAGATATCCCGCCCGGTCGTCTTGATGAGGGATCCGTGACTGCAGTCAGATTGCAGACTCCAGAGTAACCGGCATTGGTGATAAAATTCTTGGATCCATTGATGATCCAGTCATCTCCATCTCGAACTGCTGTTGTCTTTGTGCCACCTGCATCTGAACCTGCCTCAGGCTCTGTCAATCCAAAACAGGCCAGATATTTACCGGTGATAAGATTTTCAAGGTGTTGACTTTTTTGCTTTTCACTTCCAAATAAAAAAATGGGATAAGTACCCAGTGAAATATGAGCTGCCACAGTAATTGCAACGGAGGAATCAACTTTTGCCAACTCCTCAATAACCAGGGTATATGCCAGTGTATCCATCCCGGCTCCCCCATACTGCTCCGGGAAAGGGATGCCCAGCAATCCTAATTCTGCCAGTTTTGGAATCAATTCCAGGGGAAAGCGTTCTTCTTTATCCAGATTTTCGGCAATTGGGGCGACTTCGTTTGCAGCAAAATCACGCACCATATCCTGTAGCATGTGGTGCTCTTCCTGGAAGTACGGTTTCATTTCAACATCCCTCTCATCTCAAACAATAAACACCAATTACCATTTAATCACTGAAGCACCCCAGGTAAATCCGGCACCAAATGAGGCAACGACTATAATATCTCCGCGCTCGATCTTACCCTCAGCCATGGCTTCGTAAAGGGCAATGGGAATCGAGGCAGAGGTCGTATTTCCGTATTTATGAATATTTGAATAGACTACTTTGTAAAGCTCCAGCTCCAGACGATTTGCAACAGCCTCTGTGATGCGTAGGTTAGCTTGATGCGGTATAACCAGTTTCACCCGATCTTTCTCAACACCAGCTACTGCTAAAGCCTCTTTGATCACTGCTGGAAATTTTGTAATCGCGTGCTTAAAGACACTGCGACCATTCATACTGACGCGCCCATAACCTTTATCCAATAGTTCATGAGTAAGAAAGGGATTGTCCAGAGTAGAGGGTGTCCGCAGCATCAGATCTTCAGCGTAACGTCCATCTGAATGAGTAACAACTGAAAGTAGACCGTGATCCTCTTCTGTTGCTTTGATAACAACAGCAGCGGCTCCATCCCCGAAGAGAACGGCAGTATCCCGACCCGCTGTAGAAAAATCCAGGGCTACCGACTGCACTTCAGAGGTGATGAGCAACACATTGTCATGGGCTCCTGATTCAATAAATGCTTTAGCTATGGACAGTCCATATATAAATCCGGAACAGGCCATACGAATGTCTACTGCCGGCGTTCCCGGTATGCCCAGTCGTCTGGTCATCATGGGACCTCCACCCGGAACAAAATAATCGCTGGCCATTGTTGAAAAGATGATATGATCCACGTCCTCAGCTGTCATACCTGCTTTTTCAAGTGCTTCTTCTGCAGCTTTCAGGGCAAGATCAGTTGTACATTCCCCATCTACGTGATGCCGTTCCTGGATGCCAGAACGCTCCCTGATCCACTGGTCAGAAGTGTCCATTACTTTTTCCAGGTCCTGATTGGTCACAATTTTAGGTGGAACATACATTCCAACAGAATCGATATATGCTTTTCTCATTTTTTCCTCTAATTCATCAGTCGAATATCTTTTAGTTCCAATTGAATGGTTTTGCGTCCTTGCCACTCATTTTCAGCAAGTGCGTAAGCCATCTCTAACGGCTTATTGGCGTATAATAATTCAAGATCTTCAGCCATCCCAAACCCAATGGCATCTAAAACGGTCCGACCCTGCCTAACTTTGAATTTTAGATGATTTTTTCCCACGATCTTGGGACGCGGATATCCGATCACTTCCAGATTCTGGCTGGCAAACAGTGGTCGCATATTTCCAGGTCCATAAGGAGCCAGACGACGCAGGGTTTCCAATAGCTGCGTATTGACTTGGCCCAATTCTATCACAGACTCGATCTTCAACCGGGGTCGCATCATTTCTTCGGTTATCTGCTCCAGTGCAACTTCCTGAAAACGTTGTTCGAAAGCCTCTATATTTTCTGGATCAATGGTCATGCCTGCCGCCATGGTGTGTCCGCCAAAGGTCACCAGTAGATCTGCACATTGTGAAAATGCGGCATGTAGGTCAAAGCCATTGATACTGCGGGCTGATGCTTTTCCCACACCATCGTTCACAGCAATGATAACAGTCGGCACATAATAGCGTTCTTTCAGCTTTGAAGCCACAATGCCAATCACCCCATGGTGCCAACCTTCCTGGGATAGTACGAGAGATCGTTTGGCCCGAGGATCAGATTTGGAGTTCGCCTGCAAGACAGCTTCATCGAAGATTTTGGCTTCCACCGTTTTCCGGGCTTCATTTTCGGAATTTAGAACAGCCGATAATTCACGTGCTTTAGACTGGGTGTCAGTTGTCATCAGATGGACTGCACGCATGGCTTCCCCCAAGCGTCCAACAGCATTAATCCGGGGTCCCAGGCCAAATAGTACATCAGATACCGCCACCTCATCCCGGGTGATACCGGCGACTTTCTTCAAAGCCTTGATCCCAGGACGTTTCCCATGTCCGATCAGTTTGAGTCCTTCGCCTACGATGATACGATTCTCACCGATAACTTGCACAATATCAGCTGCTGTACCAATAGCCGCCAGATCAAGATTCTGGTTGGCTTGCTCTGGAGCCAGACCACGACTTTGGCTCAATGCCTGGGTCAGCTTAAAGGCAACACCTGCACCACAGAGATCTTTATTAGGATATTCACAATCGGATTGTTTTGGGTTCAAAATTGCGACAGCGTCAGGAAGTTTTTTATCGGGTATGTGATGATCGGTTATCATCATTTTTATGCCTTTTGAATTGGCATATTCAGTCTGTTCAACTGCCGTGATCCCACAATCACAGGTAATGATCAATTTGGCATCAATCTCGGCTGCATAATCAATGCCCTTGTGCGACACCCCATAGCCTTCTTTTGTCCTATCCGGTATATAATATTCTGATTTACCGCCGATTGACTGAAGAAAAAGATGCAAAAGAGAGGTGGCTGTTGTGCCATCTACATCATAATCGCCAAAGATCAGGATGGTTTGATGTGCATCCAGACATTTGGAAACCTCGGCAACTGCGGTTTCCATGTTGAGCATCAAAAAAGGATCCAGTAAGCGAGCGATTGAAGGATTGAAGAATTCCCGGGCAAGGTCAATGGATCTTAATTCCCTGCGCCAGAGGATGCCAGCTACCACAGTCGAAACACCCAGAGAAGTCGCCAGGGTATCTATTTCAGCTTGAGGGCTATCTTGGATGATCCATATTTTTTCCATAATTAACAGGTCTGTAGTATAAACTTTATTGTGGTTTTTTTCACGAGAAAAACAAGCTCATTTTCTTGGCTTAAGTCAAAGGTGACGAAAGCGCTAGAAGTATCTGAGAATTCATAAAATGTACCCTGAAACCATTAAATACAACCACATATAGTGAACAAGCCTAAAACCATATATATCAACACATCGCGTCATTTCGATGAACTCAATACAACGCTCTGCGCGCTCTGCCTGTGCGGCGAAGCTTGTAGAGCGTAGACGTGCGAGAGGGGCTTTTTGCGAGAGCGTCAAAGGTCAAAAAGTCAAAATTCATATCACAAAAAACTATTATGGGCGTTTTATAACTTCTCATACGATATCATCATAGATGACCAAAATTATAATTATTGAAGAAATTAATAATCAAAATAATGGATGGATCTATAAGCCGGATTCTGTCTTATTTTCAGAGAAAATGAGGCAGCCATTGGTCTGGATCACAGTTTGCGCTGTGATACCAGCTTCCTACCCGAAGAGTATCGTTCATGACGATATGGCGGACCACCAATCTCTTCTGCTTGGAATTGCTCCGGCTGGGGTTTTCCCACATGGTCAATTGCCTGACCACGGCGTGAGCTCTTACCTCACGATTTCACCCTTACCCACCTACGCTCTGCGAGCTCCGGTGGGCAAGCCCGCTCTATTCATTTATATAAGGGACCTGCCTGCCGAAGCCCGAAGGGCGTAGATAGGCGGTATCTTTTCTGTGGCACTTTCCATCCCCACCAGATCGGTGGAGTCCCATGCTCCAAACATGGGCAACCTGTCCTGCGGAGTCCGGACTTTCCTCCCAGCATTTGCCAGGCGACTGCCCGATCCACCCATATTAAAAAGCACTTGCAAAATAAGCTGATTGAATCGATCTAAAAGAAAAATGACCCGCATAAGCGGATCATTTTTTTATATAAAAGTTCTCCTTGGAGACGCGAAAGAACCGAACTACACCTCATCCTTGGGAATATGCACCAGGATACGTCCACAATTTTCACACTCGATAAATTTATCCATCTGCCGAATATCATATACGACTTGAGGTGAAAGTTGTTTATGGCATCCAGCGCAAGCAGAACGTTCAATAGCCACGACCGCCCGCCGACGAGCTTTGAGGATACGTTCATATTTTCGTAGATAACGTTGACTGATATTCTTTACCAGAGCTTCTCGCTGAATTTCTAATTCTTTCTGTTTGACATCGGTGAGATCAGATTTCTCTTTCAATTCATCACGATTTGCTTCCAACTGCTTAACAAAAGTTGTACTCTGCTCCTTTGATGAAGCCACAGACTCTTCCAGCGTTTCTATCTCAGATTCAAGAATAAACTGCCTGTTTTCCATTTCGATCATCCCGGATTTTACCGTTTCAATCTCATTGGTAAGAGCATCGTACTCCCGATTTGTCGTAACCAGATACAGCTGATCCTGATATTTTTTGACTTTCGCTGCTGCATCCATAAGGGTGCCCTTGATACTTGTCAATTCCTTCTGATTCTCATCAAGAGAAGATTGGGCGCTCGCTAACTCAGTTTTTATTGAGACGGCCTGGGATTCCAGTTTTTCAACCTGGGCAGGAAGACTACCCTTTTTCTCTTCGATCTCGAAGAGTTGGCGATCTATTTCCTGGAGATCAATCAGAGACTTTAATACATTTTTCATTGACACCTATCTCTCTGTGTATATCATACGAAAAGTGCACCATTTGGTGCACCAATTAATTTCATTCGAAGTGGCTCAGGAAGTTGCTGCTTGAAGTGGAACGTTTGCTTTATCTCTCGCCTAATCACGTCGTGCAATATACAAGGCATCGAAGCCACAACAAGTAGCTATAATCAGTTTTGATTGTTTTTTTACAAACCTGTTTGCTGGGTTTCTTTCAGCTCTGGTTCTTTCGATCATCACGGATTTGGTGCATCACGATCATAGAGACCACAATGAGGCTTAGTGGGAAAACTAGACAGACATGTACTCATGAACCATTCCATTCCTGAAGGAATACCGCCATCTCGTGACGGTTGATTAAAATAATTCGGTGATCAGAATCCTCTCAGCAAGCCAGGTATGCAGATCAGCGACTGGTACTCTTATTTGCTCCATACTATCCCGATCCCTTACGGTCACAGCCTGATCTTCCAGCGTTTCAAAATCTATGGTCACACAAAAC
Source organism: Candidatus Neomarinimicrobiota bacterium (assembly GCA_034716895.1). Classification (NCBI taxonomy): domain Bacteria; kingdom Pseudomonadati; phylum Fidelibacterota; species Fidelibacterota bacterium. The sequence continues at coordinate 18,614 of JAYEKW010000113.1, read as the reverse complement.
GGGGTTCCAGCTTCATCCATCCGACGATAACGGCGGCCTATAGCACCTTTCTCATCATAGAAAACATTAAAATGACGTTTTAACTGATCTTTCAATTCTGTTGCGTATTCTTTGAGGCCACCTTTTTTTACCAAGGGCAAAATAGCCACCTTGATCGGGGCAACCCGGGGGTGAAAATGCATGACAGTTCTCACAGATCCATCTTCCAGAGTTTCTTCCTCATAGGCCTCGGACAGAATAGCCAGAACTATCCTATCACAACCAGCCGAGGTTTCTATGATGTATGGTGTATACTTTTCATTGGTATGTGGATCCCGATATCCCATACTTTTCCCAGAATGCTCTTCGTGTTGCTTGAGGTCAAAATCAGCACGATTATGAATTCCTTCCAATTCACTCCAACCAATGGGAAATTTATATTCAATATCATATGCAGCACGAGCATAGTGAGCCAATTCATCAGGTCCATGTTCTTCAAAACGTAAATTCTCACGACTGATCCCGATGGTATCATAGAAGCTCATTCTACGTTCTTTCCAGGTCTCAAACCATTCATCAGATTCATCCGGTTTAACAAAAAACTGCATTTCCATCTGCTCAAACTCACGGGTTCGAAAAATAAAGTTTCCTGGAGTGATCTCATTCCTGAAAGCTTTCCCGATCTGGGCAATTCCAAAAGGGATCTGCTGACGGGAAGTATCGACAACATTAGGAAAGTTCACAAAAATACCCTGGGCTGTTTCTGGTCTTAAATAAATATCGGATGCAGTATCTTCAACCGCTCCCATTTGAGTTTTGAACATGAGATTGAACTGGCGGGACTCAGTAAGCTCACCGCCGCAGTCAGGGCAAACATGCGACTTCAGGGTTTCCTCAGACAGGGTATCTGCCCGAAAGCGAGTCTTGCAGGCTTTGCAATCAACTAATGGATCTGTAAACCCGCCAACATGACCACTGGCCTCCCAGACTTTCGGGTGCATGAGAATTGCAGCATCCAACCCCACAATATTATCATGCTCACGAGTCATGGCATTCCACCACATCTGTTTGACGTTCAGTTTCAGTTCAACGCCCAAAGGACCATAGTCGTAGCAGGCATTGATCCCACCATAGATCTCACTTGATTGGAAAACAAAACCACGGCGTTTTGCCAGGGATACCAGTTTATCAAAACTATCTAATTGTGTCATTCTCTTCTCGCATTCTCAATTTTTAATAATCTGTCAGTCTTTTGCTTTTGAGTCTTCAATATCAGAGACACTGATCTCGTGCTTACACTTGGGACACAGGGCGTAATCACCCTTTTTCTTAGTTGACTTGACCACCATATAGGGATTTTGACAAGCCGGACATACATGGGCAATTGGTGGATCCCAACTGACAAAATCACAATCAGGATATTTTGTACAACCGTAAAAAGTCCGACCCCGTTTGGAACGTCGCGGTGATATTTCGCCTTTGCAATCGGGCTTGGGACAGGGCATCAATATGGTAAAGGGTTTGGTGAATTTACACTTTGGATAGGCTGAGCAAGCATAGAACTTGCCATAACGACCGTCTCTAAGGATTAGAGGTGATCCACATTTCTCACATTTCCCATAATCTTTAGCTTCTTCATCTTCGCCTCCCTCGCCTGGCTTTGGACTATCCAAGGGTCGAGCATTTCGGCAAGTGGGAAAACCAGAGCAGGCCAGGAACCGACCATTTTTACTCCATTTAATGACCATCGGTTTCCCGCATTTTTCACAGACCTCTCCACTATCCTCTTGCAGAGATTTCTTAATTTCACTATAGGATTTAGATGAGTCTGCCAGCCATTTTTCCAATAGAGCCCAAAATTCCTGCATAATGTCAAGGTAGGTAAGCGAACCCTCTTCCACCTTATCCAAGCGACTTTCCATCTCTCGGGTGAAGGTTGTATTAACCAGATCTGAGAAATTCTCAATCAGCAACTTGTTGGTCACTTTGCCCAATTCTGTGGGAAAAAGTTTACGCTTCTCAGATTGCACATAGTTTCTGGCCTGGACCACGGAGATGATATTTGCATATGTTGAGGGGCGACCAATACCTTCTTTATCAAGCACTTTCACTAAACTGCTTTCAGTGTAGGGGGCTGGGGGCTGGGTGAAATGCTGATCCGTATCCACGTGGAGCAGTTCCAGGAGTTCACCTTTTTTTAGATCAGAGGGAAGATGACTTTCTTTTTCTGTTTCCTTCTCAAAATAAACCTTCCGATATCCATCGAAGACCAGATCAGAGCCAGCAGCTCTCAATCCAAACCGTGATCCTGCTTGAATCTCAATAGCAGATTGATCGAATACTGCCACTGCCATTTGCGAAGCAGTGAAACGTCGCCAGATCAGATCATAAAGTTTTGCCTGAGGACCTGTCAATGAAGCTTTGGCAACATCAGGGTGAAGGGCCGGGTTTGATGGTCTGATGGCTTCGTGAGCATCCTGGATCTTACCTTTATTTTTCCCAAACTGGCGTTCTTTAGCCGGCAAATATTTTGCGCCAAAGGTTTCTAGAACATGAGCCCTGATAGTCTCAACTGAAGAGCTGGCCACACGTGTTGAATCAGTACGCATGTAGGTGATCAAACCGGTGGTTTCACCATCCTGAAGTGTGATACCTTCATAAAGCTGCTGAGCCAGGGTCATGGTTCGCTTGGTAGTGAATCCTAATTTCTGAAAAGCAGCCTGTTGCATAGTACTGGTAGTGAAAGGAGCTCTGGGATTGCGACGAACTCGCTTCTTCTCCACGGAACTGATCGTGAAAGTTTCTTCCTTTAGCTCGTGACGAAGCGCCATGGCGACTGTCTCATTTAAGATGATCGCTTTTTTTCCGTCCACTTTTTGAAGCTCAGCCGAAAAAGAATGCTTCTGTTCGGTCTCAACCTCAGTTTTAATGGTCCAGTACTCCTGGGGTTCAAATCGATCGATCGCTTCCTGTCTTTCGCAGATCAGCCGCAAAGCAACCGACTGGACTCGACCGGCGCTCAAACCTGAGTATAAGACTCTCCACAGAAAAGGGCTGACCTTGAATCCAACCAGGCGATCAATGATACGTCTAGCTTGCTGGGCATTAACCAGATTCATATCGAGTTCTGTAGCATTGCGCATCCCCTCGAGAACGCCATTTTTGGTGATTTCGAAAAACATGACGCGGTGAGTAGGCTTATTCAGATTTTTCAAGATGCGGGTCACATGCCAACCAATGGCCTCACCTTCGCGGTCAGGGTCAGTCGCGATAAAGACTTGAGTAGCCTTCCGGGCAGCTTCCTTGAGGGCTTCAACATTCTTTTTCTTGCCAGGTATGATGACATACAGCGGTTTAAAATCTTCCTTAAGATCTACTCCTAATTGGGTTCTGGGTAAATCTCGAATATGACCAACAGTGGAAAGAACCTTATATTCATCCCCCAAATATTTTCGTATTGTACTGGCTTTAGAGGGTGATTCGACGATGATAAGATTTTGAGACATGGGCTTCCTTTTGACTTCAAATATTTCAAGTCACGGATAATATTCCGCCACCTATGGAAAAGCAATACCTGGTATGCCTCCTTTTCGGCATATATTATTTGTAACGATTCCAAATTTCACCCCATCAAAGGAGTGCATCATAAACGCTTGCCAGATAAACGAAATGAGTAAAACATGAACACACTTTTGCCAGTCCTGAAACATGCACTTAGTATCAGTTTTTTCGTCTTTGTCATGATGCTGGTGGTTGAATACTTCAATGTGATATCCAAAGGGAAATGGGAAGCCTACTTCTGTCGTCAAAAAGGCTGGATGCAATATTTCTTGGCTGCGATCCTGGGGGTAATGCCTGGTTGCCTCGGTGCTTTTGCAGCAGTGACTCTCTACAGCCACCGTATGTTTTCTTTAGGAGCGATCGTGGCTACCATGATCGCTACCAGTGGCGATGAAGCTTTCGTAATGTTTGCCATGTTTCCCGGGAAGGCACTATTGATCTCAATCATTTTATTTGGTATTGCCATGATCAGCGGGTGGCTGGTGGACCGGATATTTAAAACAGGCCTGGATCACCTTCAGCAGGATCGTTGTGAGAAAATGGTCATTCACGATTCCAACATTATGCCCCTTTTACCGGGCTGGAAGACATTCCGCTCATCTTGGTCCGAGAGCACCCGGGTTATCCTGTTATTTGGTTTGCTTCTTTTTATTTCACTACTAGCTGCCGGAATCCTGGGTCCTCAAATATGGAACTGGAAGCGCATCACTTTTATGCTCGTAGGAGTTATCGGAATTTGGATCGTAGCGAGCAGCTCGAAACATTTTATCCATGATCATCTCTGGAAACATGTGACCAGAGAGCATCTCCCGGCACTATTTGCCTGGACCTTTGCTGCACTTTGGGTTATTCACTATACAAATGACCACATGGATCTGGCAGCCCTGATCGAGGAAAGCAGACTGCAGGTTACTATACTCTCTGCTTTGGTGGGCATCATTCCCTCTTCGGGACCTCACCTGCTGTTCGTAACTTTATTTTCAAAGGAGCTGATTCCTTTGAGTACTCTTGTAGTAAGTTCTATCGTCCAGGATGGACACGGTATGCTGCCGCTCCTGGCTTTCAGCAGACTTGATTTCCTGAAAGTGAAGGGTATTAATCTGATCGTGGGGATCCTGGTGGGGATTATCTGGCTCGTTCTTGCTGCTTAAATAATCCTTAATTTCCATAACCCTGAGGATTGTTTGATTGCCAGCGCCAGGAATCTTCACACATCTCCTCAATACCTCTGGTGGCTTTCCAGCTTAAAAGATCGGCAGCTTTATGAGTATCGGCATAACATTGGGCAATATCTCCTGAGCGTCGACCAACAACCTGATAGGCTACAGATTTCCCGCAAACTTTTTCAAAGGCTTTGATCAATTCCAAAACACTATAACCACTTCCGGTTCCCAGATTTACCGTGACCAGACCTGGTTTTCCCGATAGATACTCCAGGGCTTTCAAATGCCCGTTAGCCAAATCAACAACATGAATGTAGTCACGAACACCTGTTCCATCGGGGGTTTTGTAATCATCGCCAAATATGGAAAGCTGCTCAAGCTTGCCCACTGCCACTTGTGAAATATATGGCATCAGGTTATTGGGAATTCCGTTGGGGTCCTCTCCGATCTGACCGCTCTTGTGGGCGCCCACCGGATTAAAATAGCGCAAGAGGGCAATATCCCATTCAGCATCAGAAACGGTGAGATCCCGTAGCATCTCTTCGATAATTAGTTTAGAGCGCCCGTAGGGGTTCGTGGCTGAGACAGGAAAATCTTCGGTGATAGGCACAGATGCCGGGTCACCATAGACCGTTGCTGAAGATGAGAAGACCAGCCGCTTTACAGAATGGCGATTCATCACCTCCAATAGATTCAAAGTACCTGTTAAATTATTCTGGTAATACTTAAGGGGAATGGTCACTGATTCGCCGACTGCCTTAAATCCAGCAAAATGAATAACTGCGTCCAATTCATGCTGTTCGAATACTTGATTCAGATCTGATTTGTCTAATAGATCAACTTCATGGAAGGTGACATGCTTCTTTGTAAGCGCCTCAACCCGCCTTAATGACTCACGACTGCTATTGGACAGGTTGTCAACCACAATAACCTGATCCCCATTCTCAAGCAATTCCAGGACGGTATGACTGCCAATGTAACCGGCACCGCCAGTAACTAAGATATTAGACATAATGATTCTTTCATGTTAAATATATTTTAAAATTAACAGTCCGTCACACCGAGCAAAGCCGAGGTGGTTAGGTTCCATTCCAAGTTTCGACTTTCTAGTTTCCAGGTTTCCATTATCCCTTTTTGTAACACCCAGGTGTCCAAAAGTTTCAACGATAAGCCGGAATACCGGTGATGCTCTCTCCAACCACCAGGGTGTGCATTTCATGGGTTCCTTCATAAGTCAGAACTGACTCCAGATTTGCAGCATGGCGCATGGCTACATATTCATCAGTAATACCGCTAGCTCCCAAAATTGTTCTGGCTGATCTAGCAATCTCGATAGCCATACGGACATTATTCATTTTTGAAAGACTGACCTGTTTGTGATTCATGGTTCCACGATCTTTCAGACGGCCTAATTGTAGCGTCATGAGTTGCGCTTTAGTGATCTCATTCAGCATTTCAGCCAGTTTTTGCTGGGTTAGCTGGTAGGCTGCAATGGGTTTATCGAACTGAATCCTGGTTTTGGCATATTCCACTGCTTCTTCATAACAATCTATGGCGGCTCCCATCACACCCCAATTGATCCCGTAGCGAGCTTGGGTAAGGCAGCTCAAGGGGGCACGCAGTCCATTGGCATCCGGAAGTCGATTTTCCAGTGGGATCCGGCAATGATCAAGTACAATTTCACCCGTGATAGAGGCGCGGAGTGAAAGCTTCCCTTTGATCTGAGGTGTTTCAAATCCAGCGATTCCACGTTCCACCAGAAAACCCTGAATCTCACCTGATTCAGCTTTAGCCCAGATCAGAGCCACATCAGCCACTGGAGAATTGGTGATCCACATTTTGGTTCCAGTAAGGATAAAACTATCGCCATCCTGCTTTACTCGAGTGAGCATTCCTCCGGGATTGGATCCAAAGTCCGGTTCTGTGAGTCCAAAACAGCCGATTTTCTTGCCTGAGGCCAGTAAAGGTAGCCACTTATCTTTTTGCTCAACAGAACCATACTTCCAGATGGGCCACATAACCAGGGCACCCTGAACTGAAGCAAAACTACGGAGACCAGAATCTCCTCGTTCTAATTCCTGCATCATCAGTCCATAGGCTACATTGTTTAAACCGGCCGTTCCATATTCTTCAGGTAGACTGGAACCAAAAAATCCCATTTCACCCATTTCAGTCTGCAGATCCATGGGAAAGGTTCCCTCGCGAAAATGTTTGGCAACAGTAGGTTTAAACCGATCTTGCACCCAGTCATGGGTCATGTTTTGGACAGCAATCTCTTCTTCGCTCAGTAAGCTTGAAATATTAAAATAATCAGGACCAACAATTCTAGCAGACATGCACTATCTCCATTTTGAGCATTAAAGGTAAGCACGGGGTAATCCAGGAAAATAGAAATGATTATCCTAAACCTGTTTTCAGAAACTTTTATAGAAATCATTTCTTTCGGTTCGATAAACGAATAATATCATACCATGCAGAACCAATCACTTTTCCAGTTCACAGATGTTGCCTATGAGGCCGGTGGAAACAAAATCCTTAGCGGAGTCAGTTTTGAAGTTCAGAAAGGTGAATTTCTGGCTGTCCTTGGAGCCTCAGGAGCCGGAAAGAGCTCGTTACTCAGAATGTTCAATTCTCTGGCCAGTCCAACTTGGGGACAGATCAACTTTCGCGGTCAGGATATTGATAATGATATTCAATGTTTGCGCAAAAATGTGGGAATCCTCTTCCAAAATCCAGTGGTGTTCTCCGGCAGTGTAAAAGAGAACCTGCTGGTTGCTGGTCGTTGGGATCAAACCATTGCCCAAACCATTGACCATGACCTCAGTAACGCGCTTGAACAAGTGGAAATGGGCAATATCAAATTGACTCATAATGCCAAAGATCTTTCCGGTGGGGAACAACAGCGACTTGCTCTGGCACGAACTTTATTGAATCACCCTCAAGTATTGCTATTGGATGAGCCCACATCCAACCTGGATCCAAAGCTTTCCAGGTCCATCATGGATCTGGTAAACAGACTACGCAAGACCTTGAACCTGACTGTAATTGCAGTTTCTCATAACCACCAGCTTATGCGTCGCTACGCACAACGGGTGATCGTGTTATCCCAGGGTAAAATAGTGGGAAATGGTTCTTTTAAAGCACTAGACCAGGCAACAATTTTTGAAAAAGCCGGGCTACTTGAAAGCGGGGCCGATGATGAGACCTGATTTCTATGTCCTGACCTGGAACGATCTTATCGTCTCCCTATTTTTTATCGCCTTCTCTTTATTTTTGATCAGGAAGTGGAAGCTGGGCTTGGAACAGACTCTGCTTATTGGTACCCTCAGGTCATTTGTACAACTGACTCTTATGGGTTACGTTTTGACCTGGTTTTTTGATCAACAACATTGGGCATTTATGCTCAGCTTGCTTTTTATTATGATCCTCATCGCCAGTTATGAAGGAACCCGACGTCAAAAAAATGATATTCCTCATTTTTTTTCAGCCATGTTTGTTGCTTTACTCGGATCAGCGATCCTGATCTTGGGAACTATTTTGCTCTTTATCCTTGATGTTAAGCCCTGGTTCTCACCTTATGCGGCTATACCGATTGGCGGTATGATCATTGGAAATGGTCTGAACTCAACCTCACTCACAGCTAATCGTTTTGTTGGTGAATTAAGGCATCGTGAAAAGGAAATCGAAACACTCCTGGCTCTGGGGGCAACGCCTAAATTGGCAGTTTATGATGCCATGAAAGCATCCATTCAGGCCGCCCTTATTCCAAATATTAACACCATGATGACTGTCGGCCTGGTTCAGCTTCCCGGGGTCATGACCGGACAGATTCTGGCTGGTATTGACCCAATTATTGCTGTACGCTATCAGATCATGATCATGTACATGTGGTTTACAACAGCAACGATGGCCAACATAATTATACTGACCATCGTTTATCGACAATTCTTTACAAAAAAAATGCAACTCAGACGAGAGTTGCTGAGAGAGTAACCTATATCATCCCTTCAGTTTCCAGGAATTTATCGGTTTCATCTACATGTTTTTTAAAACCTTCCCAAAGTGCAGGGGCAACTGTGATGCCCTTCTGGGTTGGACGCCATTCATCCTCATCTGCCAGATAGTGAATCCGAAAGTCAACGTAGGTACGTCCTTTGAATTCCTTTACCTGAATAATGATTTTCTCAGTCTCGCTTCGTTCAACTTCACCAATGATCTTTTCCATTTATTTATCCTTTATATTTGTAATATTTTTTCCCCTCGCAGAGTTTGCAAAGCGCAGAGAGTTTTATGCCAAATATGGCACTTAGCCCCAGGGCGCAATATATTTCAAGTAACTGTACTAAATAAATTGAACCAGCACAGATTCCTAATACCGAATTTCAAAACCTGAAAACTCACCACTGTATCTCAGTGGCTGTTCTTCCAACCCGTCTACACTTGACCAGCGATTCCCAATCTTCACCTGTTTCATGAATTCCACTAAGAGTCCTTGTTCTCCTTCTGCCAAGCCGCTAACAGAACCATCTGCATTATTCTTGACCCAACCAGAAAGACCTAATTGTTGCCCGGTTCGCTGAATAAAAGCTCTGAATCCAACCCCCTGGACCCTGCCGGTAACTCGAAAACTGATCGATGTGTCCATTAATCTATTTCTTTTTTCTGATAGCTTCGTCGGGCAAAACCGATGGACAGTATTCAGCAAGCACACAGACGTGACATTGAGGACGTCTGGCAATACAAACGGCTCGTCCATGATCAATAATGAGGTGAGTAAACATCACCCAGTGTTCTTCATCGACGATGGACATCAATTCACGTTCAATTTTTACTGCGTCACTGTGGGTGGTGAATTCAAGAAGATTGGCCAGGCGAATCACATGAGTATCAACGACAAGGCCTGGAATGCCAAAAGCCGTTCCCAACACAACATTTGCCGTTTTTCGACCTACTCCAGGTATCTTGATCAACGTTTTCAGATCACCGGGAACTTCACCACCATGTTCTTCCAGCAACATCCTGGCGCAAGCACTCATGTTCTTGGACTTGCTATTATAAAAACCGGTGGAGTGGACAAGCTCAGCCAAATGCTCAACTGAAGCTCCAGCCATAGCCGCTGCTGTAGGATAAAACTTGAACAATTCAGGTGTCACTTTATTGACCCGATCATCAGTACACTGAGCTGATAACATGGTTGAGATCAGCAACTGAAAGGGTGAGCGATGATCAAGACTGCAGTGTGAGTTCGGATATGACTCATATAATCGGTCCAGAATAAGCCGCATCCTGGATTGCCTGTTTTTGATTGACTCTTTCATTTTGTCCAGTGGTGCTTTCTCAAATAGTTGGTCAACTCACTCGTTGACAGGGTGTTAATGATGTCTTCTGGACCCAATCCACCCTTACGAGCCATGGAAACTCCCAGGGGTATTGTTTCCAAACCTTTTGAGCTGTGTGCATCAGGATTGATGGAAAATTTCACACCTTTTTCCCGGGCCAGGGCAGCATATCGCCAATCCAGGTCAAGCCGTTTAGGGGTGGTGTTGATCTCGATGATCTTATCGTATTCAGCAGCCGCCTCAATGATACTGGGCAAATCAGGATCATAACCCTCCCGAGACAGTAACATGCGACCTGTAGGATGTCCCAATATGGTTGTAAAGGGACTTTGTAAAGCCCTGATGATCCGGTTTGTTTGTTTGTCCCGATCCAAATGGAAATGGCTGTGAATCGAGGCAATAACAAGATCGAAACCTGCCAGTAACTCCTCATCATAATCCAGACGACCATCACTGAGAATATCTGCTTCGATCCCCTTGAAAATATGGATGTCCGGGTACTGGTCATTTAGTTTATCAATGTGATCCCATTGTTTTTTAACTCGATCCGGTTTTAGCCCATTTGCATAATAGGCTGCCTGAGAATGATCACTGATGCCCAGATACTGGTAGCCCAGATCACGGGCAGCTCTAACCATCTGCTCCAAACTATTTTTACCATCGCTCCAGGTGGAATGAGCGTGGATGACCCCTTTGATATCTTGGACCTGGATCAGGGTCCGATCTGGCGGAAAACTATCAAAATTGTCTCTCAGCTCCGGCTCGATCCATTGGATATGAAGGACTTCACAGAGAGTAGCTTCAGTTAGACCTGTCGCATCCAGATCGGCACGGCTTCCCTGGTCATGAGTCAGACCCTTTACCCTTAAAGCTGAGTTGATCTTCTCAAGATAAGCGGATCCCCCCGTAAGCACGAGCTGACGCAACTGAAAATCGGAACTGCTGCTGATCCAAAGCTGAATGGGCAAACCGGTGTCATCCTTCAACGAGATGGGTTCAATATGTGTGAAATCAAAATTTTGGAATTGTATAAGATCATTTTTCAGGACAGCTAGATCGGCTTCCACAATAAAGTCAACACTCCTGATCAAGTCATCGCGTCGGCGAAGTCTTCCAGTGAGTTCTACCCGTTTGACCGAAGGCAGCGATGCCAATTTTTGGTGCCAGAGCTGGCTCACTTTCAATGCCAGATCTAAATGAAAATCGCTGACATGTCTTGCTTTAAACGCAATGGATTTTAGAAGCAACTGCTCCAGTTTTGAGCCAAAACCGCTCCAGCCAGCCAGTGTATTGGATCGGCAAGCTTCTTCCAGCAGTGTAATATTGCTGATCTCATGATCCAACCAGAGGGTTTGCACTTTTTTCAGGCTCAGTCCTTTCAGATCGAGCAGGACAGGTAATCCGGTTGGCAGGCGATCTTCCAATTCTTTTTCAAACCCGGGTCCTCCTGATTTAGCATAATAAAGGATGATATGTGCCAAAGTATCACCAATGCCACTGACTGCTTTAAGACGATCTTCATCAATGAGGACACCCATTTCTTCCGGATGCTCGCTGATGATGCGAGCGGCCTTTTCAAAAGCCCTGATCTTGTGTGGATTATCATCCAGAAGGGTCATCATGGCAGACAGACGTTTGATACGGGCGCTGATTTGAGAATTATTCATTGTTCAAAATAGTTTGTGAGTTGATGAGTTCAATGAGTTTATGGTTGGGAGGTTGGGGTGGGTGACGAGTGACAAGTGACGAGTGATGAGTGATGAGTGGTGAGTGGTGAATTTGGTTGGGGGTTGGGGAGTAAGGACTCTGAGTGATCTGAGTTCATTGAAAAGGGTTGGATTGGAGCTCCAGTGTGAGCTACGGATAAGGAACCTTTGTTCGAGGCATAGCCGAGTTTGAGGGGCGTATAATCGTGGGGTGTTTAGAGAGCAATGTTTTGAAACCACGCATGATTATTACATATTGGGTCCATGAATAGACACCGCATCGAACAAAAACGCGCCTTAATAAATCTGATCCGCACATGGTTTATGGAGCAAGGCTTCTTTGAGCTGGAGACTCCCCTGTTGGTGCCCTCACCCGGGATAGAGGTCCATCTCCATGGCTTTAAAACCAGTTATCTTGACCATGGAAACGAAATTCAGGAATACTACCTTCCTACTTCTCCTGAGTTTGCGATCAAGAAAGCGCTGGGCAACGGTTTTGAGAAAGTCTTTGAAATTGCCAGGGTTTTCCGCAATCATGGTGAGCTTGGCCCCCAACATCACCCTGAATTCAATATGTTGGAATGGTACCGTCCTGGAAATTATCAGGATATCATGGATGATGTCGATGCCCTATTACACACCCTGAGTGAAGATTTTAAATCTATTGATACCCCTCCCGGGTTCAGCTGGGATCAGAGTATTCAACGCACTTCCGTCAGTGACTGCTTTCACAAATATGCTGACCTGGATCTAGAGCAGGGGTTGAGGAACCAAAGGTATTGGCTTAGAGCAGCCCGGCAGGTCTTAAATGAATCGATCCCTGAGAATGAACCTTTTGAGGACATCTTTTTTCGAGTCTGGATGAAGCTGATTGAATCTAAGCTTGGAATAAGTCAACCCGAAATCGTCTATGATTACCCCGCTTCCATGGCTGCTCTTTCCAAGATCAAAGCGTCTGATCCCCAATGGGCTGAGCGGTTCGAACTCTATATCCAGGGAGTCGAGATTGGCAATGCTTTTAGTGAGTTAATTAATTCAAAAGAACAGATCAAACGTTTTAAGGATGCTAACCTGGAGCGCAAGATTCTCGGGTACCCACCCCATCCCGTGGATGAGGATCTGATCAAAGCTGTGGGAAAGATGAAGCCCACAGGTGGTATTGCCATCGGCATCGAACGTTTGTTAATGGTCCTTACCGGTGAATCAGATATACGTCAATTTTTTCTTCAACCATTGGGTGGATCCGGAGGAGCAACAAAGCGCAGGTAAAATTCAATGGGTGATTTTGCTCCAAAGGCACCCAGAACTACGTTTCCATCCTGATCCCGCCAGTTGGAAAGTCCCCGGTCTCTTAAAGGCAGGCCCGAATACACATAATTCCCATATTCATAACTATACGATTCCAATACCATTTTGTAAAGCCCCAGAGGAATCCCGATAAAATTGGCTGGATAGAGAGGTAGGCCATTTGAAGTATCAAGGCTTGTAGCAACTGCCAAAGCTGAGTAAAACCCACGGACTGAATCTGCAGTGAAGACCTCATCCATGATCACTCCACAAAAATTTGTCTCAATGGGTGTATTCCAGGTTAGAGAGGCATAGTTAAGCGTTGAAACATTGATGGTATCGACTTCCTGCGTTGTTCCGGGCCACTGTACATTCAGGGGATCATCTACGGGTATGGTGGAGGCTGTAATGATCCTGCCATCTGCAGTAGTCAGTTCCATTGTATATTCTGTCCCCGGCACCAGCACTACTTCTGAAAATTGGAGTGTTGGTATATACCCCCCATAAGTGTACCTGATATAAGTGTTTTTAACAACTTCAGAGGACGGACCACGCCCACCAAAGCTCTCATCAAAGTAGCCTGCCTGCCAGGACCATTTAAATTCAGCAACCAGCGCGCCAGATTCCCGCAAAATGACCGATGTCATGGTTGAATCATGGATTTGGGGTAAAATTTCAATATAGTCATCGATATGGGGTTCACCTGGATCAGGTTGACCATTCCCCCGCCCTTCATACTCACCATGGGGACCATGTTGTTTAATGCCCACATCATCATTCAGCGGCTCATCCTCATCCCAGCGACCATTACCATTCAGGTCGGTGTAGGATTCCCAGTCTCCGTTATCGTCAATTCCATTGTAAAGAGATGTATCAGTAATCAATATCGTTTTATCTACCCGGATCACCGATCGGGAAAAATCAGTCAGATCAAGCATTCCCTCGATGCGGAGTTCCTGTTCATAATTTTTAAATGCATCCTCAAAATTAGCGATGCTTAACTCTTCAGTACAAGACTGTACAAGAAAAACGGAAAAAGGAATAAGGAATAATTTCAATACCCATTGATTTGTAAATTTCATCGCATCACCTACAGTTTGAACTCTACACCAAAAGTGGGAAAGAAGGGAAACATACCAATACCTTCCACCGTTTTCTCTTCAAGATCCCAATTGTAAAAGAATGTATTAAAATGATTGGTGGCGTTGATCACCTGGATCTTAAATAGACCCTCTATTCCAAACGGCTGGATCTGCCGGGAGTAACTCACATCCATCCTGAAATAATTTGGATAACGGGCTGAATTTCGAAACCCTTTGAGCTCAGAAAAATCTGCATAAGGGTTTGTGAGATTATACCCAAATGTGCCATTCTGAGTCGGGACATAAGCAACGGTGGGAGTATAGAGGTTGGAACTACTGCTGGTCATGGTCAGTCCAAATGAGTTCTTTTTATTCAAGGCATAGTTCAGCACCAGATTGAGCGAATGAGGTTGATCGTATTTAGAGCTATAAACTTCCCCATCACTTTCAATGATCTCACCGTCTCCGTTAAAATCAAACTCCTGGCTACTTACCATATAGGAGTAACCCAGCCAACCAGTCATCTTCCCACTGCTTTTCTTCAGCAGGACCTCCGTGCCATAGATTTCAGCTGTTCCTTCGGTATAATCATCATCCTGGTCCAGAAAATCCTGATTGGGATTGATGACCAGCGTATTGCTGTATGGTTTATAGTAGCCTTCCAGACTGGCGAACCAGCCTTCACCCAGCCATTGTTCCAGCCCGAGGATATAGTGTTCAACTGATTTTGCTTTATAGTTTTCGGGGATAGGATTCCAGAAATCAACGATACTGAGAATAGCATCTTCATCCTGGGCAGTAAAGATGAACTGATTGTACTTACCCCAGGCACCCTTCAAAGCCAGATCCGTCGAAAGCAGATACTTGAAACCGAGACGTGGTTCATAGTACAAGTTTTCATGTGCGGAATATTTTGATACACGCAGACCCGCTTGAAACATGACCACTGGATTAGGCTGCCAGCGTTCCTGGAGAATACTGCTATAGATCATGTTTTTTTCGTGTTCATCGATTATATCCTGTTCCCCTTGTGATAGCCGAAAATCAACACCTAGATCCTTGATTTCGAATCCCGTCGTGAGCGTGTGCTCTGACGAAACGAACCAATCCAGGTTTTCTTTCAGAGTCCAGTCATCGATCTTATTAAAAACAACAATGTTTGATGATGTGGACTGTCCTGCGGTATCGGTTGTGGAGAACTCCATATCTACATCAAATTCATAAACTGTATTAGCAAAAGAAAGCGTAGATACAAACTTCGAATTGGGAACCCAGCGCCATTCAGAACTATTGGTTGTATTGCCCCAATCCCAATTGAAATTCACTTCATTTTCAGCTCGACCTATCTCAAAAAAGATCCGGTCCTTCCCGGCATAGTGTGAAAATGTCAGACGATTAGTGGGATTGATATTCTGAATGATCTTGCCCTGGACATCATAGAAATAGTACTTCCACTCCATTGGCTCATCTTTATACCAATAATACAAGCGGGCGACTTGATCAAAGTAGGTTCGTCTGCCGGATAACATCCAGGATCCTTTCAACAAAGGTCCTTCCGCCAGCAATTTGGAACTGAGCAGATTTACTTCACCCCTGACCTGACTCACGTCAAAAAATTTACCCAGTTTACGGCTATTGAATAATTTATGCTTGCGGGAATCACCTTCGCGACCAGTAATGCTCAGCACTGATGATATCCGATTGCCATAGTAGGCTGGATAACCACCAGCCAAAAACTTCGCATCAGCAATAGCATCGGCGTTGAAAGTGGAAAATACACCCCCCAGGTGAAAGGGGTTATAGATCTCAATACCATCCAACATGATCAGGTTTTCATCAGGGCTTCCTCCACGAACAACAAGGGCTGATGAAAAATCACTGGAAGACTGTACTCCCGGTAAAAGTTGCAGTGTTCGAAAAATATCAGCCTCTACAAAAGCCGGCATGGTCTTCACATCCCGCATACTTAGACTGACAGAGCTGACTTCTATTTGCTTTTCGAAGCGTTGCCGATCACCCGTAACGATAACTTCCTCGCCTTCAAGTGAAGAAGGTTGAATCTCAAAGTCATGTCGCTCCTCCAAACCAGCAATCACCACTATCTGTTTGGCTGTGTGGTTGTACCCCATCATCATGATTTGTAATGTGTAGTTCCCCGGAGGAATATTGGTAATGATATAGTATCCGGAATTGTCAGAAGCGGCGCCAATACCCGTGTTTTTCAAACTCACATTTGCATAAAGCAACGGTTCACCGGTTTCAGCATCGCGGAGAAAACCATTCAACCGACCGTATTTGGATTGCCCGAATACCTGTCCCAACATGATAAACATGAGGAGGATGGTGACTAAATATTGCAGGTTCTTTTTCATAAATTTTTCTTGATATGACTTTCACTTAACTATAGTGAAAAGATTTGACGATGGAAGTGCATTAATGTTCCGCCATGATGATATTTCCCTAAGCCATGTGTGATTTGATGATCTTCATGAATCCTGCACGATAATTTCCGCCTATTGGAATGGATCTTTTTCTCAGGAATATCATATTGCCACTGATGGAATTAACTTTACCAAGATTAACAATAAATGATTTGTGGACTCTGTAAAAGTGGCGCTCACCAAGAAGAGCCATGGTCTTTTTCATGGATTGGTAGGTCAGATACTTGTTTGAAGAGGCAACAACCTGGACATAATCTCCCACTGCCTCCACATACTCAATATTCTGCACATCGATGCGAATCATTTCACCTTCATGTTTCAGAAAAATAAAACCCGGATCATTTTTCTCCGGATCTGAATCACCTGTAGTGGATTGCTGGCTAAGACGATCCTGCACCTTATTGAGAGCCTGGATAAAACGGGGTAGTGAAAATGGCTTGTGCAGATAGTCCACAACATCCAATTCAAAACCCTCCACTGCATACTCTCGATAGGCGGTTGTGATGATTACCAGCGGTGGATTTTTCAGAGACTCCAGCATTTTCAGTCCGCTTAATTTGGGCATATTGATATCCAGGAAGATCAACTCCGGTTCAAATTCTTTAAGGGCTTCCAGAGCTTCGAAGGCATTTTTGCATTCAGCGGAAACCTCATATCCGGAAAGGTCAGACAGGTATTTAGCTACAACCCGTCTGGCAGGAGCCTCATCATCAATGATCAGACAGCGAATTAACTTTTTGGGCTTGTCCATCATCTAACTATCCTTTAGTTGAATCTTTAAATTTACCTGAAATTTATTGAGTCCGCGGTCAATCTTAAGTTCACAGGCACCTGGATAGAGAAGTTCCAGTCGTTTTCGAACATTTTCCAGCCCGATCCCACCACTTTTCTCCTGAGGATCATCAAGTTCAGTATCATCCTGCAGATTTTCACATTCAAAATGGAGGAGACCGGATGCGCTTACCTCCAGTTGAAGCCGAATATAGGGTTGCTGATCCTGGATATTGACACCATGCTTAAACGCGTTTTCCAGGAAGGGAACAAACAAGAGCGGAGCAATCTGAAAATCGTAGGGATTTTCCTGAATATCCAGTTTGATCTCCAGTGTATCCTCGACCCTCATCTTCTCCAGCTCCACATAATTACGGATAAAATCGATCTCCTTGCTCAGCCCAACTTGATCCGCCTGACATTCATAGATGATATAATTCATCAGACCGGAAAGTTTGAGGATCATCTCAGGTGTTTTCTCAGATTTGAATAGGCTGTAGGAGTAGATATTATTGAGGGTGTTAAACAAAAAATGCGGGTTGATCTGGGCTTTCAGAGAATTCAACTCAGCTCGCAGACGATTACTCTCGATCTCTGTCACAGACAGTGCAATCTCTGTTAACCTATTATTCTCCCGAATAAAGTGAAAGAATGAGCTAATACTGACAAAAATAAACTGCATCATCATATAAGCGGGGAAAAACATCCAGCGATTGGGGTGAGGACCGTGTCCCAAGTCACCCATAAATGGTCCAAAAACGGTAAAAATGATATATACAACGATCGCATTCAACAAGGCTATACTGAACAGTCCGAATCCATAGATGTAGTAACGTTTGGTGCTCAGAAATCTGGGGAGCAGAATATTGAGATTAATGTATACTGCGCTGGCTACCCCACTGAAGGGGATCAACTCAAAAAGCAGGGTGCGCCAGGCCAGGACGATATTATCATTTCTGATGGTTCTGAACAGCGCAAACAAAATGACCAGAGCAATCCAGAAGACGAAATGCTGCACCCAGTTTTTTTTGAATATTCTTTTTAATGTGGCGACCAGATTCATTTGCATAGCGCTTAATGTAATTGATGGTAAAGGGTATATCGGGTGATTTCGAGAAGTTAGTTCATTGGGGGGATGAAGCACCGGTTTTTCACGATAAATGAGAAAATATGGAATTATTGAAGCTCACCCACGATTATTAGTCGTGGGGGTTGATGATGAGAATATCTGCGATTAAACTTACCAGTTCTCGCCTAACTCTTCGAAATAGGATTGAGGATGGAG
>JAYEKW010000112.1 GCA_034716895.1 Candidatus Neomarinimicrobiota bacterium | reverse complement strand
GGCCTTTTTAAACCATGCACAAAGTAGAAACTTCAAACGTTTCCCAGACGTGGAATTAATAGCCTAGTTCATAGGACTCTTTCAACGTTTAGTTTGATATCGATACGAATTTGAGGCAGAATCCCCTTAGGGACTTTAAAATCCATTTGTCATGTAGGAGTAGTAGGTATACCGGTATTCATCTATAGCTACGTTTCGTTCCCCCGGAGTCGTTCTTCAGCTTGTAAGTAACCAGCTCGGTACTAAATTCAGCGTTCAAACACTACCAATAATTGTTGAAAGGATTTAATCTATCGTGGGGAATCATTTCCGGTGAAAGAGAACCAACACAT
Source organism: Candidatus Neomarinimicrobiota bacterium (assembly GCA_034716895.1). Lineage (NCBI taxonomy): Bacteria > Pseudomonadati > Fidelibacterota > Fidelibacterota bacterium. The sequence continues at coordinate 2,839 of JAYEKW010000112.1, read as the reverse complement.
CGAATGGAAATCATCCTGGCGGGATGAGTATCTGAAATGGCTCTGCGGATTTGCAAATGCACACGGTGGTACCTTGGAGATCGGTCGTGATGATGATGGAACTCCTGTAGGTCTCACCAATGCAAATAGATTACTCGAAGAACTACCTAATAAAATCAGAGATTCGTTAGGTATCGTTCCTGATGTGCATCTGATCCAGGAAAATGGCAAGGACTTGATTAGAATCCAAGTGAAGCCTCAGCTTCACCCTGTGAGCTATAAGGGCCAATACCATTACCGAACGGGGAGTACCAAACAGGAACTTAAGGGAGCCGCGCTTGATCGCTTTCTATTGCAGAGAATAGGGAAACATTGGGACGGGGTTCCTGTTCCAGGTGTTACAATTACGGATCTCTCATCCGATACCCTGAAAATGTTCCGTCAGCGTAGCCATCGAAGCCGACGGCTTCCAGAGGAAATCCTGGAAGAAAGTGATGAGGAGCTTATAGCTAAACTCCATTTGAAGGAGGGAGATTACCTCAAACGTGCTACTCTGCTATTATTTCATCCAGATCCTGAAAAGTTTGTCACTGGTGCATTCATTAAGACTGGGTATTTCGAGGCTGATGCTAATCTTCGTTTTCAAGATGAAATCCATGGCGAATTGCTTACCCAAACAAGCAAAACGCTTAATGTTCTTAAAACCAAATACATGAAAGCTCTCATTTCATACGATGGTCTCCAGCGAGTTGAAACCTTTCCAGTCCCGGAAGAAGCATTGCGCGAGGCTATTCTAAATGCTGTTGCTCATAAGGATTATAGTAGTGGTGCACCCATTCAGATAAGTGTTTACTCGGACAAGATTATGATTTGGAGTTCAGGTCAGCTACCCGCTGGCTGGACAGTCGCTACTATGTTGGCAAAACATGAATCGTTACCGTATAATCCGGATATTGCTAATGTATTTTCGCTGGCGGGGATGATCGAAGCCTGGGGACGTGGCATCGAACGAATCTTTGCTGCATGCAAATCAGCTGGCATCCCAGATCCAGAGTTGAAACATGAATCTACCGGATTGTGGGTGACTTTTTATTTTGTGGCAGAAGCGATAGATAATAAGCAGGCAAAGGACCAAGCCGGGACCAAGCTGGGACCAAGCCGGGACCAAGTTAATGTCCTACGTAAGTGCATGATTGACAGTGCGATAACAGTGCTGATGGAGGTGGTTGGACGTCGTAACAGGACCAAGTTTCGGGACCAAGTTCTCAAGCCACTTATAGAGGCCGCCTTAATAGAACCGACAATACCAGATAAACCTCAAAGCCCGAAACAAAAATACAGGTTGACGGCCAATGGTAGAGCCATGCTCGAGAGTATGGAAAAGGAATAGGTCTGAAATGGCTCTGCGGATAGAGAGGATCATGGATGCTTGCAAGGCTGCAGATGTCCCTGAACCAGAGTTCGAGACTGGCGGACTGTGGGTCGTATTTCATTATCCTGAAGAAGCTAAAGAGAGAATGTCGGAGAAAGCGTCGGAGAAAGCGTCGGAGAAAATCATCAAGGAGATTAGCAGAAATTCTAATGCAACAATTGCAAGTCTTGCTCAACTTACCGGTGTTACCACTCGTTCTGTAGAACGCAACCTGAAGAAACTTCAGGAATCTGGTCAACTGAAACGGATTGGCTCGGACAAGGGTGGACATTGGGAAGTACTGAAATAATACTCACTTCGAGTGGAAATTAAAGTCATAAATATATAGATCGGAACACACATAAATGATCACCGGAGAACTACGCAACCAAGTCGATAAAATATGGAATTCGTTTGCTACAGGAGGTGTTACAGATCCATTAACAGTAATTCAGCAATTCACCTATCTTCTATTCATCCGCCGTCTGGATGAACGCCAGCTTCTGGAAGAGAAGAAAGCCAATATTGCCGGGATAGACATAGGGGAGACCTACTACACCACAGAACAAAGCCGTTTTCGCTGGAATTCATTCAAGGATACCGATCCTGATGTCATGTTTGGATTGTTCACCAAACCTCAAGTAGATGTAGATAACCTGACTGTCTTTGCACACATGAAAAGCATTGGGGACAAAGCCGGTGTGTTCGCAAAGTATATGCAGGGTGCTACCTTCATGATTCCCACGCCACGGCTCCTGGATCAAGTCGTGCAGATGGTCGACAAAATTCAGATGGACGACCGAGATACCAAGGGCGACCTGTACGAATATTTACTTTCAAAGATTGCCACTGCTGGAAGAAATGGACAGTTCAGAACGCCAAGACATATTATCAAAATGATGGTGGATATGGTCCAGCCTAAAAAGGACGACACTATTTGTGATCCTGCCTGTGGCACGGCTGGTTTTCTGGTGGCTAGCAGTGAGTATATCCACGATAAGCATCCCGATTATTTCCATGAAAAGGACTTCAGGGAGCATTTCAACTCAGATATGTTCACCGGGATTGAATTCGATGCCACCATGCTCAGGATTGGAGCCATGAATCTCCAGTTGCACGGTATTGAGAAACCTGATTTGATTGGTAAGGACTCCCTTTCTGAAAGCAATGCAGATATCCGTGAGCAGTTCACCCTGATCTTGGCCAATCCACCCTTTAAGGGCAGTCTGGACTATGACAGTGTGGATGCCTCTATCCTGCAGACCGTAAAGACCAAGAAAACCGAGCTCTTGTTTCTGGGATTAATGCTCCGGATGCTCAAAACCGGTGGTCGCTGCGTTGTGATTGTCCCAGACGGTGTACTGTTTGGATCATCCAAGGCTCATAAGCAGATCAGAGAAGAACTGGTGGAGAATCAGAAACTGGAGGCTGTGATCTCCATGCCCTCAG
>JAYEKW010000111.1 GCA_034716895.1 Candidatus Neomarinimicrobiota bacterium | reverse complement strand
AAATATATTTAACCTGCATTATTCATGAATTATTGCCACGAAGACACTAAGTCACGAAAATTATTAAAGTTATGAACAAGGTCATTTTAAACAGTATTATTTGCATCTGTGAGTGATAATTTTTGATCAGCATATATTTTATTAAACTTTGTGTCTTGGTGACTTAGTGGCTATGAATTATTTAGGTTAGGTTGTTATCGCTTCATTGAACATCATATTTACCAAAACTAAAAACCGTCAAAACCAAAAATTAGTTGAATTTCCTGAAATATTTCTTAACTCCTGCGCATCACCAGAGGAAAGAGAACCGCATTCTCTGATGATATCATTAATGATGCGATCTGTACAAGATTGCTAAAGGAGTTCAACTTGAATATACTGGTAATCAGTGGGGACAAATCTCACAGTTACAAGAACTATACAAATTTCTTTCCTGAATCAACCATAGATGTACTTGATCAATCAGAACTGACCGCGAAAATATTAAGCGATCAGATTCTCAGCTATACAAGTGGAACCTTGCTGCTTATCGATGCCCGTTCTCAAAAAATTGAGTTTAAAAAGAGCGCAGCTGAATTGTATGAAATGGTTGCAGAGACCTCTGAAGATTGGTCGCTTATCTATGCTGATTACGAAGTCGATGATAAGGGTGTTCTCAGTGATGAGCACTTGCTTGAACATCATATTGGTCGAGTCAGGGACAATACGGACTATGGGAAAGTATGGGTCATCGATGTAGAGAAGGCCCGGGAAGCCCTACCACTGGCCGGTACTACCAAACAACACTTCCTATATGAGTTGAGACTGCGTTTGAGTGAGGTTGGAGAATTTGTGCATATTGCAAACCGCTATGCCGGTTCCCCTTACCGAATCTATCAAGCTGTTGGTGATCAGAATGTCTTTGACTATCTCCTGGCCAGTAAAGAGTCACAACTGGAACTGGAACAAATTGTCAGTGATCACCTGAAACGCATCAACGCTTTTCTGGAACGGGGTGCGCATTATTCAAAAGTACCCTACACCGACAAAAACTATGAACTGACTGCCAGTATTATCATTCCAGTGAATAACCGACCTGAATTTATTGGTTCGGCTATCGAATCAATTCTGGTTCAAACCATCCAGGATATTGAGATCATTGTCGTGGTGAATGGCGGTGATTCAGATCCGACCATTCCTGCAGTTAAAGACTATATAAAAGGCGGCTCAAAATTCGATGCTGCCAAACCGGAAGTGAGACTGGTTGTGCTGGATATCAATAATATTGGTCTCTGCCTTAATGCAGGACTGCAACGAGCCAGAGGCAAGTATTACGTCCAGTTGGATTCAGATGACCAGCTTATTGAAGATGCGGTTGAAAAGATCGCCGCTGTCTACCAGACCGATGATACCATTGCCATGGTTATTGGGTCGTATGAGGTTTGGGAAAAAGATATGGAGACTGGATCACTAAGTCGCATGGATTCTATCCCCGTGGTTACCCATGATGAATGGACCGAGGAAAATGGTCGCAACAACCTGCTACGGATCAACGGCGCTGGCGCTCCCCGATCATTTTATATTGAAACTGCCAGAGATCTGGGACTCCTTGATATGAATACTTCAGCTTTTGCCAGAAACTATGGCGAAGACTATGATTTTGTATCACGTATGAGCGAACATCATCGGATCGGTCGGGTTTGGGATCCTGTCTACAAAGTCATTCGTCATGGTGGCGGAACTGACCATAACATTGATCGTGCCACGGTTGATAGAAACAATAATGCCAAGGATGAAATGCGTCGTGAAGCGATCTATAGACGGCAGATCATGAATGAGGTTAACCATGGATAAAGTAATTCTGATCGGTATTGATGGAGGAGCCTCCAAGGTTTTGGTTCATAAGGTTGATATTTTGATTAACCCCATGCGGTTTGTTGCTTTAAAGCCTTTCATCGAGGTTACCTATAATAGTTCAGACTTCTATAGATCAAGTTTTAAACCAATTACGTTGACGCGCCAGCTTAAAGAGCACAAGGCTGGAAATGTTGTTCAGACCAAGACTGAAGTAGCCCAGGAAAAAGCCATCCTGGAGAGTTTTACAAAAGCCATTCGGACAATTCTTGGCAAAAATGTAAGTCAGGGTGTTGTTATTGGAGTGGGCTTACCAGGTTTGAAGACTAAAAATGGCCGGGGAATATCGGCGATGGCCAATGGCCCCAGAATGCCAAAATTTCTTAACAAACTTGTAAAATCGCTAAAGAATGAAGGTTACACAACTCTCTTTCCCATTGGTTCCATCGGTAGTGATGCTGATTATTGTGGTTTGGGTGAGCGCTGGGGTAATGAAGGTGGTATGCGCGGTGTGTCTTCAGCCTATTATTTTGGGGTTGGAACCGGAATTGCCGATGCCATGCTGTTGGATGAACAGAATGTTCCTTTTGACGCTTGTAAACCCTGGATAGCCAAAACCTGGGAAATGATGGCCAATGAAGAAGAAAGCTATGAAAATCTGCTTTCTGCCAAAGGGATTCAAACGCGCTATGGCAAAATGGTTGGAATGACTCAGGAGGAAATGGAAAAAGCTGAAATATTCCCCTGGCAGATCTATGAACGAGCATTGGATGGTGAAGAAGCTTCCCTTGAAATGACCAGGAGCATCGCTCAATCACTTTCAGAACTATTCTATCATCGCATTCATACTTTAGCAGTAGGCGCACCCGAAACCATACTACTGGACCAGAGTCGCACGCTGGAAATAGAACATGAACACATGGGCAAGGTCTTTCAACGCATTGTTGTGGGCCAGCGTCTTGGCGACATTTGGGAATTTAAGAAATTTGAACCGCTGTTGCTTGATCTGGTGAATGAAAAATTAGGCCGGATGATCCATTCATCTGACCTGCCCTCGGAGATCAAGGGGTTGTATCTTACAAAAACCAATCGGCTTCGTGACGATCTGATCATCCATTCAGAACTGCGACACGCCCCAGCTTTAGGAGCTGCAGTAGATGCCTATCTCGAGTGGATTGAACAGTGATCATATCCGGGTAGGCATTGTTCTACCCGAAGATAATATTCAAAAAATAACCTTATCCTGGTCACCGGAACTTGAGGTAACTGGCACCCCTCCCGATCTGGGAACGATCCAACGACTCGAACTTAGTATTCATCCTGATGGTATCCAGATTGCCGGACTGGCAGGAAATATCTGCGTAAAGGAATTGAGTTTATACAGCTCTGACAGAGTTGAATCGATCCAGGTCGGATCAGGGATTCACCTTGACCCGGTTATTGCCGGTCGCGGTTTTCACTGGGAAAAGCGGATCGCAGTCGATTTACCCGGCGAACTGAAGATCACCGTCGAACAGAATTCCTTAAAGATCATCAATACCATTTTAGTTGAAACCTATGTGGCTTGCGTGGCTACCTCTGAAATGGGTGCAGCAGCGCCGGCAGACTTGTTGGCTGCTCAAACTATTGTAGCGAGGTGTTGGTCCATGGCTCTGGCTGAAGCCAAACATTTGGCCGAAGGCTTCGATGTCTGCAACGATGATTGCTGCCAACGTTACCAGGGAACCAGCTATCTGACTGAACATTCTCTGAAAGCTGCGGTGGAAACCAAAGGTGAAGTATTGGTCTATGATGACCAGGTCATCGATGCCCGTTATTCAAAGAATTGTGGAGGCATGGTAGAGGCTTACGAAACCGTTTGGGAGGGTGGATCAGTGCCATATCTCATTCCGCTCTGGGATGGCCCTCAACAAAGAGCTGGACAGGCTGTAGATGATTTTGAGGATCTGTGGAACTATACCGATGCCTATTGCTCCTCCAAACGTTTTGAATCAGTGGATCTGGCCGGTATGCTTGGCAAAGTGGATGTTTCTGGCAGTTACTATCGCTGGGAAAAGACCATAACTAAAACTGATATCCTGAAAAACCTGAAAAAATATACAGGTTTAACCTGGAAACGTCTGGATGGCATCCGCATTATGGAGCGGGGACCCAGCGCCCGGATCAAAACTCTTTTCCTTGAAGGTCTGGACGAAACGGGTCAGTCTGCTGAGCAAATGGTGAAGTCAGAATATGGGATTCGCCGAATGTTCAGTGATTCCTTTCTCTTCTCTTCCGCCTTTGTGATCAAGAATGCTGAGACCCTTCTGAGTGACGATCAACTCGTTTTACGGGGTGTTGGCTGGGGTCATGGTGTTGGTCTGTGTCAGATGGGTGCTCTGGGTATGGCGCTGGACGGGATCGATTATAAAGCCATTCTGGCACATTATTACCCCGGTACTATCTTCACAACAATTTAATCTTGACAGGTGAGACGTGGCATGCTGCGTCTCTGCAAATAAATCTGGACCGATCACGGGTTTCCAACACTCCGAGCTAAATAATATTGGTAAATGCTTTTAACAAACCTAGTTTGCACCAACAATCTGGAGTATGATATTATGCATGGTCAAAAATTCAGTCGTCTAAGATATTTGTATATCTCGGGCTTGTCTACCTTACTGTTTATCAGTTCTTGCAGTCAGAAACCAATTCCGGTAACACCACTTGAAAAAATACAGATCGAAAGCCAGAAAGTGATTCCAGTACCCGTTCGTAGCGGTTTGGAAGTATTCCTGGATCGTGAGCATGGATTTGAAAATTTAAAATATGGTCTATTGGCTAATCAAACCTGTATCAATCATGAGTTAGTACATGGTGTTGAGTTATTACCGATGCAGATCGACCTGCAATTGCTTCTCTCACCAGAACATGGTCTCTTTGGAGCCGAAAATGCCGGGGATAACATCGGGGAAGAAACTGAGGTTAGTTCTGGTATTAGAGCAGTTACAACTTATCGTCAAAAACCTGCTGATATTGCTGAGTTGATCAGTGATCTGGATATGATCCTGTTTGATATTCAGGATATTGGAGTACGATCCTACACCTATATATATTCCATGGCTTACCTCATGCAAGCCGCTGCGATCAACGGGAAAAAGGTCATCATTCTGGATCGTCCCAACCCGGTAAATGGTGTCGCAATGGAAGGAAACCTGCTGGATCCTCAATTTTCCAGCTTTGTCGGTCTTTATCCTATTCCATATCGACATGGTATGACCATTGGCGAACTTGCTTTATTGTTCAATACTGAATATGAGATCAACTGTGATCTGGAAATAGTTCAAATGGAAGGCTGGACCCGTGACATGTATTTTGAAGATACCGGTCTGCCATGGGTGCCAACCTCACCCCACGTCCCGGATGCTGCCACAATCCTGCCCATGATCGCCACAGGTACTTATGGTGAACTGGGTATGCTTTCCGAAGGAGTCGGCATAACAACCCCCTTTGAGGTAGCCGGTGGTCCATGGATCAAGAACCCCCATGAATATGCCAATGCTCTTAGCTCCAGGATCCAGGAAGGGGTAATTTTCAGGCCAACCTTTTTTAAACCCTATTATGGTAGACATAAAGGACAGATTTGTGGGGGCGTACAATTGCATGTAACTGATCGTGATCTATTTGCTCCTTATGTTACCGGCCTGCTGATGCTATCGGTTCATCAGGAGCTTTATCCTGAGGTTGATCTATTTGCCAATGAGCACCGTTGGAATATGTTTGCCAAGGTCACAGGCTCAGATCAGATCAGAATAGATATTCAGGCTGGTCGGGATCCGCTGGAAATGCAGCAGGAATGGCAGGCAGACCTACTCAAGTTTGGCGAGTTGCGCAAAAAATATCTGCTCTATGATTAATCCGCATTGAACAGGAACAGTATTACCATGAAGCATCTTGTACACATCATGATCATCTTGTCAATTGGGTCTGTTTGTTTATTGGGGCAGAGTGAGCCGGAAAAACCCCACGGCCAGCAAGCCGCTCAATATGGTCATATTCAAGTTGATCAACAGGGTGACTTTGTTGGCTTTCCACAGGATCTGGTAGAGCGTCCTGGTTTCCGAGAACCCAGCCATGTTGTTTTTGGGTATCATCCCTATTGGAATGGAACTGCCTGGCTGAACTATGAATATAACATGCTTAGTCATATTGCCTGGTTCGGTCTGAATATGTCCTCCAGCGGGAGCATCACAAATTCGCATGGATGGCCTATCAATGGGCTGGTGGATCTGGCTCATAGTCATGGAGTAAAGGTCATTGTAACCGTGACCCAGTTTGATAATTCAGCAATCGGAACCCTGCTGGGTAATGCCGCATCACGCCAAACTGCCATTAACAATCTTATTAGTGCCGTTTCTCAGGGCAATGCCGATGGAGTGAATATTGATTTCGAATTCGTACCCACAGCATCCAGAAATAATTTTAATACCTTTATCCATGATCTGACGGTGGCTTTCCACGATCAGATACCGGGTTCTGAAGTCAGTATTGCCATGCCGTCTGTGGATTGGTGGAATTCTTATGATTATGACTATTTATCTGATAATTCAGACGGGTTGATGATCATGGCTTATGGCTACTATTGGAGCGGAAGCGCCAATGCCGGACCGTTATCACCTCTCAATAGTGGCCTATCCAGTTGGTATATACGCAGAACTGTGGAAGATTATCTGACCAAAACAGGTGACGATGGAAGCCAGCTTATCCTGGGATTGCCCTGGTATGGCAGAGACTGGCCAGTCAGCAGTACTGCCATGGGTGCTCCAACGACAGGGAGCGGTTCTTCGATCCTATATTCGGCTGCTGAAGCCAATGCCCAATCCTACGGCAAACACTACAATGCAAATGCACCTTCGGCCTGGTATAATTATAACAGTGGCGGATTACGACAGGTCTGGTATGATGATAGCCTCAGTCTGGCTACCAAATATAACTATGCCAAGGAAGTTGAAATAAAAGGTATCGGGATCTGGGCTCTGGGTTATGATGGTGGACGCGCAGAGATCTGGGGTGGGTTGAGTGATGCATTTGGTGCAACATCTCCGCCCCTCAGCTCACAGTATTTCACAGTTCGCAATGTTGGTGATGGCACTGTGGCGATTCATTGTGCCCCTTCAATTTATACCGATTTCTTCGAAGCACATATCAGTTTGGATGGGTCCAGTTTCAGCTTAGCCCATAGTTCACCTTCTCAGGACTTCCTGCTTGAGGGTCTGGAACCTGGCCAGTTGATCTATGTGAAGATCAGGAATACCAATACGTTTGGGAGTGGTAGTTTTTCTGAAGTACTGGGCGTGGTTGTTAGTAGTACGACTGTCTCAAGTGTCCTGATCGTGCAGGGTTTTGAACGAACTTCTGGAACGATGAATAATCTGGATTATATCATCGAACACGGCTCGGCTGTTCACGCCACCGGAAGGATTTTTGATGCTGCCAGTAATGATGCCATTGAAAACGGCACTATTTCATTGACTGACTATGATGTAGTGGATTGGATCAGTGGAGAAGAGGCCACTGCTACCGTGTCATTCTCACCGGCTGAGCAGTCCCGCATCAGAGACTATCTGGAGCAGGGAGGACGCTTATTCATCTCTGGATCTGAGATAGGCTATGATCTGGAAGCCAATGGATCTGACAACGATCTTTCCTTCTACCGAAATTATTTTAAAGCCGATTATATTGTTGATAATACGCAGAGTTACTCCACATCCGGTCCGGCCAACGGAATCTTCGCAGGATTGTCTGGTGTGGCGTTCGATGATGGTACACACGGGACCTATGATGTGGATTATCCAGATGGGATCAAGCCATTTGGAGGTGCGGTGAATAATCTGCGCTATGAAGGTGCTGACTATGCTGCACAAGGCGGAGCCGGAATCCAATTTATGGGTAATTTTGGTGAGAGCACCGCTCTGGGTGGCGTTGTTTATCTCGGTTTTGGCTTTGAAACCATCTATCCGGAAGCAACCCGAAATATTGTCATGGGTCGTGTACTTGATTTTCTGGAAATTTCTGTGGATATTGTTTCTACGGCTCCGATCCCGAATAATTTCAAGGTCTCAAGGGCGTTTCCCAATCCCTTCAATGGCTCATTTTCTTTTTCGGTTTATAGTAACGAGAGGGTGGAGGCAACTATCAGTCTTTTCAATCTAAAAGGTCAACTGGTGCATCACCTTAGCCAGCGATTGCAGGTAGGCGAAAACCAGCTCAGCGTGCACGTCATGGATCAAAAAATGTTAAGCTCGGGTGTTTATGTGCTTCAAGTGGCAAGTGGCACTGAGAGCCATTCACAAAATATCACTTACTTAAAATAGAGACTCAATATGAAATTTTATTACCTGCAGAAAATGTTATGGATATTTCCGATTTTGTTCTGGACCTGCTCCACTGCGCCAACGCCTGCACCACCAGGACCGCATAGTGAGCAACAGGATCAATATGGCCAGGTTACACCACCCCAGGAACTTCAAAAAGTGCTTACAGGTCTGGATGTATTACAGAAAATGGACTTTGAATTGCTGGCAGGAAAAAATGTGGGTATCGTTACCAACCATACTGCTGTTAATAAGCAGGGTGAACATCTGGTTGATCTGATAAATGCTACAGATGATGTGACTCTGAAGGCAATATTTGCACCTGAACACGGATTCAGAGGTACATCTCAAGCAGGTCATGCCATTCCAGGCGGACTTGATCCGGCCACAGGAGTACCGATCTACAGTCTCTACGGTGAGAACCGTGAACCCAATCAGGAAATGCTCACAGGGATCGATCTTCTCATCTATGATATTCAGGATGTGGGAGCTCGGTTCTATACCTATATCTCCACCATGGGTTATGTTCTTGAGGCCGGTGCAAAATTTGATATTCCCGTGATGATCCTGGATCGTCCCAATCCCATCGGACGCAGAGTAGGTGGAAATGTTCTGGATGAAGGGTATGAGAGTTTTGTCGGTCGCTATAAGATTCCCATTCAATATGGGTTGACCATTGGCGAACTGGCTCGGATGGTCATCGGTGAAAATATGATCCCCGAGCTTGGTCAGGTGGAATTACATGTCGTTGAATGCCAGGGCTGGACCGCTGACCGGGTTTGGGCTGAAACAGATCTGACCTGGTTACCACCTTCACCCAATATGCGTAATACCAACGAAACGTTGACTTACCCGGGACTTTGCCTCTTGGAAGGTGTTCGGATCTCAGAAGGACGCGGAACCATTCATCCTTTCGAGTATGTAGGAGCACCGTATATGGATGGGAAATTACTAGCTCGTGAATTGATGGCTACCGGTCTGAAGGGTTTTACAGTCGAACCGATCACCTACACACCGGTTGAAATGCCGGGTGTCTCCATGAACCCCATTTTTAAGGATGAATTGGTCCATGGCGTTAATATTAAAGTAACAGATCCTGATTCATTTAAAGCGGTTGAATTCCTGGTCCATTTGCTGGTCATCACCAAGCAGAATTATCCAGATGATTTTGGCTGGCGCTATCAGAAGGGTTCAGATCGGCTCTGGGGTGGCTCCGGATTACGGGAAATGATTGATGCTGGAGCATCTGCTGAGACCATTATTGCAAGTTACCAGGCTGAGTTACAGGAATATCTCCAGTTACGTGAAAAATATCTTATTTATGAATGATAATTTTGCATAAACATCGAATAACCACGAGAACGCAGAGGTGTTTTATGGTTTCCTGGAAGGGTCGGAGAGGAATAAAATACCAGTAGGCGATTGAAAATATATTAAACAATTAAATCTGAAGTAGAAGAGTAGAAGGAAGAAAACATGTCTAAGAGTACTGAACCCAAGCGCAGATCCCCCTGGTTATGGATTCCCTCTCTGTATTTTGCAGAGGGTGTACCCTACACAGTTGTCATGCTCATTGCAGTCGTTTTTTACAAACGAATGGGAATTTCCAATATGGAGATTGCCCTCTATACCAGCTGGCTCTACCTGCCCTGGGTTTTAAAACCACTCTGGAGCCCCCTGGTTGATATCTTCCAGACCAAACGATTTTGGATCGTTATCATGCAGCTCTTTATCGGGGCTGGGCTGGGTGGTGTTGTTTTAACAATTCCAATGCCTGGGTTTTTCCAGTTAACGCTTGGCTTCTTTTGGCTATTGGCTTTCAGTTCATCTACCCATGACATTGCGGCAGATGGGTATTACATGATTGGATTATCCCAGCATGACCAAGCCTGGTGGGTAGGTATTCGAAGTACTTTCTATCGTCTTGCCATTATCGCGGGTCAAGGTGGAATCATCATTTTTGCCGGTATGATCGAAAGTAATACTGGTCTCGCTGATTTGGAAGTTGTGGTCAAAGCGACCCCGGATTATCAAATTGAACACCGGATTGATCCCGATTATTTTCGCCTTCCAGAGAACGGGGACGAACTGGAAATTCATATTTATCCCGAAACGGTTGAAGTGGGGTTGGGTAAACAGTCCAACCTTAGTTATGACTCATTGCTAACCATGGTGAATTACTGGAATGCCAATCGCTTAGAACTGAGTGATACAACGGATCTGACCGCCGTAGCCTTTGTTAATTATGAGGCTCCAGATGCAACAGATGATGTTGGTAAGACTGCCCTGGCCTATATCGGACTTTCGAATAAACCGCTGGGAGATGAAGAAATCGTTGTCTCTTTTGGTCATGATACAGGGGATAAAAGCATCAAATTACTTTCTGATACTCGCTTTATTTTTCACCAGGATGATTGGAATATTCCATACCTGGCATTAATCCAGCTTCATCCGAACCTGAAGACAGCATCAAGTGCTACATTTATTGCTCGATCAGGAAATATCCCTCTGGCCTGGTCCTTGTCATTTCTGATTCTTACGGGCCTATTTATTATCTTTTTTGTTTACCATTATTTTATTCTGCCGCGTCCCGCTGGTGATAAGGGAGTAAAGCCGTCAGGTATGTCTGAATTTTTCCAAAGTTATGCCAATACCTTTTCCACATTCTTTACAAAGGACAAAATTGGTTTGGCTGTCGCATTTATTCTTGTTTATCGGTTTGGTGAAGCCCAACTAGTGAAAATTGCTCCCCTCTTTATGATCGATACTATTGAGGCTGGGGGATTGGCATTGACCACGCAACAATATGGCTTTATCTATGGAACTCTAGGCGCAGTTATGTTGACCTTGGGTGGTATCCTTGGTGGTATGGTTGCTGCTAAACAGGGATTGAAATTCTGGATTCTCTGGATGGCGCTGGCCATGAAGCTGCCTGATGTTGTCTATGTTTATTTATCATACGTTCAGCCTGAGAATTTCACAATGATAGCCATTATGGTGGGAGTAGAACAGTTTGGCTACGGTTTTGGGTTCACAGCCTATATGTTGTACATGATTACAGTAGCAGAGGGTAAGTTCAAAACAGCCCACTTTGCCATCTGTACGGGTTTTATGGCCTTGGGGATGATGATTCCTGGAATGTTCAGTGGTTGGCTCCAGGAGACAATCGGGTATCAGATGTTCTTCATCTGGGTGCTGATCGCCACCATACCTGGGCTGCTCATGCTCAAATTCCTGCCCATTGATCCGGAGTTCGGAAAGAAATCAGTAGAGAAATAACCTCTGGAAAAAACAGGTAGAAACGACGAATTATATAATCTAACCAGGCGGGGACTCAAATCTCCGCCTGGTGCATAAACCCCTGTCTGGAGACTCGCCAGCAGCGCAAAAAATCCCTTCGCATATCAGGTGCTTCGCCTATATTGATCCTGAAGTCATTACAAATCAGCAGTAAAATTTCTTAAATATTCGTAGCCGAAAGCGCTCGAACTATTCAACACGGAGGATTTCTCATGGACAATAAGAAAAAACAAATCTGGGGCTGGGCCATGTATGATTGGGCAAATTCTGCTTTTGCCACAACGGTCATGGCAGGCTTTTTCCCCATCTTTTTTAAAGATTATTGGAGTCTCGGTGCTGATGTGAATGTAAGTACGGCTCAATTGGGAGTTGCGAATTCAATCGCCAGCTTAATTGTGGCACTTATGGCTCCCATCCTCGGAGCAATCGCCGATAAGGGTTCAGCCAAGAAGAAATTCTTAATCTTTTTTGCCTATCTCGGTGCCCTCATGACTGCCGGATTATTTTTGGTGGAGCAGGGTGATTGGGCCATGGCTATTTTTATTTACGTGATGGGCATCATTGGTTTCTCAGGTGCCAACATATTCTATGACGCTTTACTTCCCAGTGTCGCCGGTAAAGACGAGATCGATCGTGTATCCGGACTGGGTTTTGGCATGGGTTATCTCGGAGGCGGGTTGCTATTTGCATTGAATGTTGCCATGACCCTTATGCCTGAGACTTTTGGATTATCTGGTCCTGGAGAGGCTGTGCGTTATTCGTTCATCTCTGTTGCTCTCTGGTGGGGTGGTTTTACGCTGATCACCATATTCTGGGTGGAAGAGAAAAAAGCTACCAGTACACTAGGTGTAATTGCCTTAATCAAAGCCGGGTTTAAGCAATATCTGGATACCTGGAAAAAGATCAAACATCTCCAAACCGTTTCATTGTTCCTGGCAGCTTACTGGTTCTATATCGATGGCGTTGATACGATTATACGGATGGCCGTTGATTATGGAATGTCTCTTGGATTCGATTCAAATTCATTGATCATTGCCTTATTGATCACCCAATTTGTGGGCTTTCCTGCCGCCATCATATTCGGTAGATTGGGTGAGAAGTGGGGTGTACGGAAAGCTATTTATTTGGCTATATTTACATATATACTAATCACCTTTTATGGTGTTTTAATGACCAGGGAGATTGAATTCTATGCTCTGGCAATTGCCATTGGCTTGGTTCAGGGTGGTATCCAGGCCTTGAGTCGTTCCTATTATTCCCGACTGATTCCCAAGGGTCAGGAAGGTGAATTCTACGGATTCTATAATATGCTTGGCAAATTTGCCGCTATTCTGGGACCCCTGCTCATCGGTGTCGTTGGCCTGACCATTAAGGGTACTTTGGGACCCCTGGCTAATACGCCTGAACAGATGGAAGCCATTGGCCAGATTGCCTCACGCTGGGGGATTGGCTCCGTAGTACTGCTCTTCGTAATAGGTGCGGTTCTCTTCAAGTTTGTTGATGAAGAAGAAGGTAAACGGGAAGCTGCTTATATTGAGGAGCACTCTGAGTAAACACTCGGTCATTATGTCCAAATTACCTGCTTAGCGGGAAGCCCTCCCCGAATCGTTACACGATTCGTCCCTCCCTCCGGGAGGGACG
>JAYEKW010000110.1 GCA_034716895.1 Candidatus Neomarinimicrobiota bacterium | reverse complement strand
GAGAAATTGGTAAGGGGGTAGGGGTATGAGGGTATAAGGGGTATAAGGGTATAAGGGTATAAAGGTATAAAGGTATAAAGGTATAAAGAATAAATCCTGTACTGTCAAATTATGCAAGAAGAACATAATATTATTTACAAAATCGCAGACAACAGTGACTCCTCTGATTATTTCATATCTGAACCAAATTCTGGATATGATAAAGACCGTGATTTTACAAGCTTGATTGCTTGGCAAAATGCGCGTGAGGTTAAGCTGTTTTTTTACAACAAAATTCTACCTAAACTACCTCCTGTTGAAAAGTACAACCTTTGTGATCAGATGCGACGAGCTGCAATTAGCATTACTGCTAATATTTCAGAAGGATATGGTAGGTTTCATTATAAGGAGAGCGCTCAATATTATCGGATTTCTAGAGGATCCCTTTACGAACTCAAAGATCACTTAATGAGCTGTCATGACCTGTCATACATCGACGAAATACTTTTTCAAGATGGACTTCATTTAATCGAAAAGGCTAAAATTAGTCTCAATGGATTCATCAACTTTGTAAATTCAAAAGTGCGAAAAAAATAAACGGTCACTCAGCATGCATCCCAACCACAAATCATCCATATACCTTATACCTATATACCCCAAACCGCTAATTGCCATGATTGTATTTACCTAACCAATAATTATTTTTGAGTTTATAACTAGAAAGAAAGCACCACATGAACACAGAACAAGTCCTGAAAAACACCATCCAACGCTGTAAAGAGCGAAATATTCTCCTGCCTACCTATAAACAGATGGCCAACCCTGAACTGATCCCTGAAGGTATTAAGTCAGAACTATCCCAGATCGGCTTATGGGATCTCAACCCCCGTAATTTATTCCGCCTGACCTGGCAAAATGAGCCGGTTGGCACTGGTGGTGGTTTCGGTGATGTAAACTACGTGGAACTACCTACTGAAATGACCGGCACAAAAGCCCGGATTATTGTCCTGATTGGAAAATTCTTTCCCACCGGTTCTCATAAAGTTGGCGCTACTTTTGGTCCTCTCGTTGAAAAATTGATCTCAGGTCATTTTGCTCCAACCCACCAGAAGGCTCTGTGGCCATCTACGGGTAACTACTGTCGTGGAGGCGCTTACGATGCCTACCTCCTGGGATGTCCTTCAATTGCAGTGCTGCCTGAAGAGATGTCGCAAGAACGCTACGACTGGCTGGAAAAAGTTGGCTCGGAGATCATCCGAACCCAGGGTGGCGAAGCCAATGTCAAAGAGATCTACGATGAGGTCAAACGCTTGAAAGCTGAGCGTGGCGATGATATCGTTATCCTGAATCAGTTCGATGAGATCGGCAATCCACTCTGGCATTACGCGGTTACAGGAACAGCCATGGAAAAAGTCTTTAACAATCTTAAAACCGGCGATCAACGCTTTAGTGGTCTATTTCTTACTCAGGGTTCAGCAGGAACCCTGGGCTCTGCTGACTATTTACGAACCAAATATCCCGCTTTGAAAGTGGCAGCCGGTGAAGCTTTGCAAGTACCTACGCTATTGCAGAATGGCTATGGTGCCCACCGAATAGAGGGTATTGGTGATAAACATGTACCCTGGATTCACAATATGAAGAACATGGACATGGTTATCGGTGTTGATGACAATATTTCCATCAATGTCATGCGTCTATTCAACGAAACTGCCGGTCATGATCTACTTCGAGCTAAAAATATCGATCCTGAGCTCATCAAGAAATTGGATTATATGGGAATTTCCAGTATTGCGAATATTGCTGGTGCCATCAAGATGGCCAAATATTATGAATACAATGAAAATGATGTGGTTTTCACAGTTGCGACTGACTCCATGGAAATGTACGAGTCCCGCTTGAAAGAAGAGCAGGAAAAGCACGGTGATTATACTGAGATTCAGGCCCATGTTGATTATGAACGATATCTCCAGGGCTTGGATAGCGAAGGCGTACTAGAGCTCACTTATCGAGAGAAAAAACGGATGCATAACCTGAAATATTTTACCTGGATCGAACAGCAGGGTAAGACAGTCGAAGAGCTGGATGCCCAGTGGTATGATGATAATTACTGGTCATCTAAATATGCCTTACTTGATGAATGGGATGAACGCATCAACGCCTTTAATGCAGAGACAGGGCTACTGAAGCAGTATGTATAGATCGTTGCTGCAGACTACTTCCTTTCGGGATTATCTTTCTGTAACAGATCCCTTCGATACGATCCTGAAAGGCCTTTCGGGATCACTCAGGGTCCAATCTTCGAAAGCATTTCAAATATGATTCCAAAAGCTATCACCGGCCTGCAGTGTCACCAGTGTAACTGGTTGGTTCCTGTTGATCCATTTCACTACACTTGTCCCAGGTGCGGTAAGAATCTGGATTTTACCTATGATTATGAGCTTATTCAAACCATCTGGGACAGATCTGACTTGGAGCAAAATCTCGAACAGTCAATTTGGCGCTATCTTCCACTTTTGCCCGTGAGCAATGCTCCTGAAAATACTTCGCTCAGAGTTGGCGGGACTCCCCTGGTTAACCTGCCAAAAATAGCAAGTAACCACGGTGTAGCATCATTTCAGCTTAAGGATGACACTCGTAATCCGTCTGGCTCTTTGAAAGATCGGGCAACTGAACTCAGTATTCAACATGCCCACGAGCTTGGAAAGGATACCATCGTTGCGGCCTCAACTGGAAATGCCGGATCATCTTTAGCAGCCCTGACTGCCTATCATGGAGTAACAAGTATCATCTTTGCTCCAGCATCCGCTCCTCCTGCGAAGCTGATTCAGATTCGGCAGCATGGCGCAAAATTGATTCCAGTAGATGCTAATTATGATACCGCCTTTGACTTGGCTTTTGACTGGGCGAAAAAAAATGATCACTATTCCCGCAATACCGGTATTAACCCAATTCTGGCAGAGGGGAAAAAAACAGTCGCCCTAGAGATCGCTGAACAAAGAAACTGGCAGGCTCCTGATCATGTCTTTGTACCTGTGGGTGATGGCTGTATCATTTCCGGCGTATTCAAAGGTTTTTTTGACCTGCTGGCTCTGGGCTGGATCGATCATTTGCCCCATTTACATGCAATTCAGGCTGAAGGATCATCAGCTATCGTGAACAGCCTTACGCGGAGTGGAGAAATTGAGGCAGTTGAGGCAAATACAGTAGCTGATAGTATCAGTGTCAATCAACCTCGTGATGGCGATAAAGCACGCCGCGCTATTCTTGAGAGTGGTGGAATAGGTTTCAAGATCAGCGATGAGCAAATTCTGGATGCCCAAAAGTCCCTCTCCTCCTCAACAGGTATCTTTGCTGAACCCGCAGCTGCCACAGCTTATGCAGGATTTCTGGATGCATCAGCTCGAGGTATTTTTCACAAGGATGACCAAGTGGTGGTTCTCATAACGGGAACAGGTTTAAAAGATATTCCCAGCGCCCAAAGTAATATGACTAGATTAAAGCCCATACCTGCTGACATGTCCTCAATTGAAAACTTCCTGGAATTGGAGTAAAACAGCGGTATGCTTCACCATCCAAAATCCCACTATTTCCAACTGTCCCTGACTGTCAACGGCAAGTTGGTGGAACGAGAGATAGTCACTCATTTGAGATTGCTTGATTTTCTGCGTGATGAGCTGTTACTCACTGGAACCAAAGAAGTTTGTGGTGAAGGTGAATGTGGTGCCTGTACTATCATCATGGATGGTCAAACTGTTAATTCATGTCTCATTTTGGCTGTTGAAGCCCATCATCGAAACATTGTGACCATTGAAGGATTGGCGGATACCAAAGAACTCACTGATCTTCAGCAATCCTTTGAAGATCATCACAGTGTTCAATGTGGATATTGTATTCCCGGGATGGTGCTGACTGGTGAAAAACTACTGGAACGCAATTCGCATCCGACACGGAATGAGATCAAATACGAACTCTCTGGAAATATCTGCCGTTGCACCGGTTACCACAAGATCGTGGATGCCATAGAGCATGCGTCCGATGATATTGCCGCAGATGAACGCGGATAGGCGCGGAATTTAACGCGCAAATGGAGGTGCAATTGGTATTAATCAACTTTGGACAAAAACCAACCTTCAAACGCTTTGCTTTTTCCAATTCACGAAAAAAAATCCGCGAAAATCCGAGGCCGTAAAGTCATGAGATATTATCGTCCAGATTCTTTAGAGATCTATTTCAAGCTACGTACAACGCTAGCCGGGAAATCTGTAGTGGTGCTAGCAGGCGGGACAGACCTGATGCCTCGCTACGAACGAGGGTTGTCAATGCCAGACCACCTTATTGACCTCAAATATCTCTCACAATTGAGCAGTATCCAGGTATCTGAAAACTACATCGAGATCGGCGCTCTTACTTCAATTCAAGATCTTCATGATCATGCAGTCATTCAAAAAAAGTTTACAGCAATCCATCAGGCAGCCCATGAATTCGCTGGTGCTCAGATCCGTCACCGGGGAACCATAGGTGGGAATCTTTGTAATGCTTCCCCAGCAGGAGATTTACTCCCTGCTCTCTATGCTTTTGGCGCAACCCTTGAGCTGACCAGCAAACACGGCCAACGCAAACTACCTGTAGCTGAATTCATTTTGGGACCGGGGAAAACAGCATTAGGAGATGGTGAGATATTAACCTCCATCCGGCTTCCCAGGGATCATTTCGATTCAAAATTCATTAAGGTAGGCTTAAGACAAACAATGGCCATCTCTGTGATCAACATTGCCTTTGTATATAGCCGACATAATCATTCATATTCTCACTTGAAAATTGCAGTCGGTGCGGTTGCTCCAACTATTGTCATCTTGGATACATTTACCACAGACTTTCTGGCAGAGCCGTCCCAACTTTCAAATCAGCTCCATTTGATCGATGAAGCCATCTCACCCATCGATGATATTCGGGCAACTGCAAAATACCGCCGAACCGTACTCAAAAACCTGATACAGGATTTCTTAGCCAGATGAATTCTCAGATAAATATATGTAAGAGCATATCACGATACGCCCAGACACATTTCCTTTTGGATAGAATAATATGACCGACAAACTCCATCCCATATCCATCCAACACTTGATAAAATGGATGCTTTCTGAATACAAAACTGATCACATTTTCGGGATCCATAAAGACCTTTTTTTTACACCTGGTGAACCCGATCCATTCCGCATGGAACGGTATGGACAGACATTGGAATCTCCCATTGGGGTGGCTGCCGGTCCTCATACCCAACTCTCCCAAAACATTATAGCGGCCTGGTTATGTGGCGCTCGCTACATGGAACTAAAGACCGTACAAACCTTGGATGAACTGGAAGTCAGTAAACCCTGTATTGATATGCAGGATGAGGGCTATAATTGTGAATGGTCTCAGGAACTCAAACTGGAGCAATCCCTGGATGAATATCTCAACGCCTGGATCGCTATCCATATTCTAAGAGACCATTTTGGCTGGAGATCAGACCAGGGGTCTGGCGTTATTTTCAACATGAGTGTGGGCTATGATCTGGCTGGTATTATGAAGCCTAATGTTCAACGATTTATGGATCGGATGGTGGATAGTCAGGCACTACTTGATCAAAAGCTTGATCAGCTTTCCCAGATCTACCCCAATGTGAAAAACGTGACTATCCCAGCCCGTATGACCAACAATATTACTCTTTCCACCATGCACGGTTGTCCCCCTGATGAAATCGAACGTATTGCGACCTACTTGATTGAAGAACGTAAGCTGCATACCGCTGTAAAACTGAACCCCACCCTCCTGGGACCTGAACGATTACGCCAGATTTTGAACGATGATCTAGGTTTTGATACAGTCACGATACCTGATGCAGCCTTCGAACATGATTTGAAATATCCCGATGCCTTAAACCTGATTAATAATCTTCAGAAAAGTGCTGCTAAAAGTGATGTGGCTTTCGGACTCAAATTAACCAATACTCTGGAAGTTGAAAACCACCGCCCTGTATTTCCTGAGAATGAAACCATGATGTATCTTAGTGGACGGGCGCTTCATCCCATCAGCATTAACCTGGCTGCTAAGTTGCAAATTGAATATACAGGTAATCTGGATATCTCATTCTCCGCTGGTGCCGATGCCTTCAATATTGCTGATACGCTTGCCTGCAACATGAAACCGGTAACCACCTGCACTGACGTTCTAAAACCGGGTGGTTATACCCGCCTGCGTCAGTACCTTAGCAATCTTTCAACAGCAATGGAGAAATTTGACGCTAAGAGTTTAGATCAGTTTATTCTTGCAAAAAGTACTGGAAAGGCAAACCCTTCAGCAGCTGGTCTTGAAAATTTGGCTAAATACGCCAAACAAGTCACTGGCAATTCACATTACCATAAGCATAGTCATCATTTTGATTCTATCAAAACCTCACGCAAACTCGCTGCTTTTGATTGTATTTCAGCGCCCTGTATTGATGCCTGCGCTACCAATCAAAATATCCCAGAATATTTGTATCACACTGCTCAAGGGGATTTCGAGCAGGCTTTCGCAGCCATTCAGGATACCAACCCCCTGCCCGGAGTAACGGGTCACGTCTGTGATCACCTCTGTCAGTTAAAGTGTACCCGCAATAATTATGATTCCCCTCTCTTGATCCGCGAGATCAAACGCTTCGTAACTGAGCAGGAGCTCAGCAAGACGCCCCATGTTGAACTTAAATCATCTGGTCATCGTGTCGCTGTAATCGGAGCCGGACCGGCGGGGTTATCCTGTGCTTATTTCTTGGCAAAAGCAGGAATCAGCGTTGACGTTTATGAAGCAAAATCTTTCGTCGGCGGAATGGTCTCTGATGCCATTCCTGAATTCAGACTTACAGATGAAGCTATAGATCTGGATGTAGCGGCGTTAAAAAATGTTGGGGTTCAATTCTATTTTGAAACCAGGGTTGATCAGAAAATTTTTCAAAAGCTTCATGAAAACAGTACAGCTCTGTTTATCGGTGTTGGCGCCCAACAAGCGCTGAGTCTTGGTGTGGAGGGTGAACAGCTCAGCGGTGTTCTTGATCCTCTGAAATTTTTATCGGATGTACGCCAGGGTGCCCGACCTGATCTTGGGCAGAACACTGCCATTATTGGGGGTGGCAATACGGCCATGGATGCCGCCCGTACAGCACTTCGACTATCTGGAGAGTCTGGCTCAGTAAGTATTGTCTATCGCCGAACCATAGCTGAAATGCCTGCTGATGTTGATGAGATCGAAGCAGCGTTGGCAGAAGGTATCATCATCCACGAACTGGTGTCACCCCTGGCCTTTCTTGGTGGTGATCGCATCAGAAGTATTCAATGTCAGAAGATGGAATTGGGTGAACCTGACTCTAGTGGCCGTCGTCGTCCTGTTCCCCTGGCAGGTAAGACATTCGAATTTCCTGTAGATACTGTCATTCCGGCCATTGGTCAGGCCATCGATGTTGATTTTATTGAGACAAAAGAGCTCGAAGTAAACCCAAAAACCTGCGCAACTCAGATCCCCCATGTTTATGCCGGCGGTGATGCAGTGCGAGGTGCTTCCAGTGTGATCAATGCAATCGGTGATGGTCAAATCGCAGCAAAACACATTTTAAAGACGCTTGGAGTAAATGCCTCTCCATTACCTGCAAACAAAGACCGACATGTAACAATTAAAGACCTGAAACAAAAAGCAGCAATTCGTGAATATGGCATCGAGCCTCCTCAGGCTCCGTTAAATCTTTCTCCTGAATTTCCATTAGTGCACCGAACTCTGACTGAGGAAGAAGCGGTTGCAGAAGCCAGCCGTTGTCTGCTCTGTGATGATTATTGCAGCGTGTGTGTCGGTGTCTGCCCCAACCTGGCAAATCTGACCTACACAGCCAAGGCAGTCGATTATCCAGTCCAGGAAGCTTCATTTAAAGGGGTTCAGCTTGTTATTCGGGATGCAGGAACTTTTACCGTCACCCAGGAGCCACAAGTGTTGAATATTGGTGACTTCTGTAATGAATGTGGTAATTGTACAACTTTCTGCCCGACTGCTGGTGATCCTTATAAAGACAAACCTCGGATTCATCTATCAGAGCAGAGCTTCAGCGAGTCAGAATCTGGCTATCGATTTGTGGACAAAGCTCTGTACTTCAAAAGTGGTGAATACAAATCAGTATTAACCTATCACGAAGGTGATTTTTTATATCATTCACCAATTGCCCAGGTAAGGTTTGATGGTATTAGTAAAAAAGTTGATTCATTTAATCTTGAACCGGGCACAAATTACTTTAGCACCCTGGAGGCTCTGGAAATGATTGTTTTGTTTGAGAGTTTGAAAGATATTCCGGTTCTGTTTTCAGACACAGATGACACGAATTCACTCAAATAATCCCGAATATTGACAATGGTTGATTGTGGTTTTAGTTGTATCTTTTGGTAGTTTATGATTGGAGATCATACTGAATCCTGAAAGGATGAAACATGAATAGCTACGGGTGAAGCCCGTAGTGTTGTCCAAGATAGCCTATCAAACCAAACTCTGAAGGAGTTTAACAATTTTAATAGACAATAAAGGATTTACAGAACAGTTCAACCCTTGCAGGGTTGTATTTTTTATGATTTATTTACCACGGGTTCTACCCGTGGCTACTGACATTTTTCCCCTTCGGGGAATTTAATGATTTCGACTTTTACATTATTATTATATATGTTCGTTTTTTCTATACAAGAAACCCCAATCACATGAAAACCATCCTCATCAAAAACCCCCTCCGCGTTGCCACCATGAACGACAAAGACCTGGAATTTTCCGGTGGTCATATCCTGATTAAAGATGGGGTGATAAAATCAATTGGTCCCGAGGCCCTGCATATTCAGGCGGATCACATCATAGATGCTACCGGCATGGTGATCACCCCGGGTTTTATCAATACCCACCATCATCTTTATCAAACTTTGACCCGAAATATTCCCCTTATGCAGGATCAAGCCCTGTTCCCCTGGCTAAAAAACCACTATGAGGTTTGGCGGGAAATTACCACTGAGGCCATTCAGGTTAGTACTCAAGTCGGTCTGTTGGAACTGATGAAGAGTGGAGTCACCACCAGTTCTGATCATCTCTATCTATTCCCCGCACAGGCCAGTCCTGAATTGATTGACACGGAAATTGAGACTGCGAGAGCTCTAGGCGTTCGTTTTCAACCTACCCGTGGTTCTATGTCCCTGGGAACATCAAAGGGTGGACTGCCGCCTGATGATGTGGTTCAAACTGAAGCAGTGATTCAAAAAGATACGGAACGTCTGGTAGCAAAATACCATGATTCCAGTTCTGGAGCCATGACCCGAATTTCTTTGGCTCCCTGTTCACCCTTTTCCGTCACACAGAAACTTATGAAACAAGCTGCAAATTTTGCCCAGGATAACAAGTTGCAGATTCATACCCACCTGGCAGAAACGTTGGATGAGGAAAAATTCTGTCTGGAGACCCTGGGTCATCGTCCTGTAGGTCTTATGCAGGAACTCGGTTGGCTTACTGCAAATTCCTGGTACGCCCACACCGTTCATCTGAATGATGGTGAGATCAAAGTCATGGGAGAAAACCAGGTTGGCGTGTCACACTGTCCCTCATCGAATATGCGTTTGGGATCCGGCATTGCCCGAATACGTGAACTTTTGGATGCTGGTGTTAAAGTGAGCCTGGGTGTAGATGGTAGTGCTTCAAACGATTCGGGTGATATGCTTCTGGAAATGCGTAACGCCATGTTGATTTCAAGATTAAGGGACGAGCAATATTGGCTGACAGCCCGGGATGTTCTCCGGATGGCGACCCGAGGAGGTGCCTCTGCTTTGGGTCGAAATGATATCGGTGAGCTGAGTGTGGGCAAACAAGCAGATCTGGCACTATTTAACATGCATGGGTTATCTCAAGCAGGTGGTCTTTCTGATCCGCTGGGAGCTCTGGTTTTTACCACCAGGAACCATTCTGTGGATTATCTTATTGTGCAAGGAAAGTTTGTTATCAGCAAGGGTTGTTCGACTATAGATGAAACTAAAATAATTACTAAGCATAACCAAATTGCCCACAAGATGTTGCAACGCGCACAGCAACGAACGGGTATAAATTTTTTACGCTAACAGTCAGGATTTCAACATGTGGTCATCACTAGAGCATATCATCCAACCAGACAATCTCACCGAAGCGCTGGCCTTGAAAAAAGAGCCTGGGTCTGTCATTTTTACCGGTGGTTCTTATCTGGTATCCCAGAAAAATCAGAATGTTTCTACCTTAATTGACATCAACCACCTGCTGGATGATAATGTGGAAACCTTGTCGGCTGAATTGCGTGTTGGAGCAGCATGTTCATTACAGGAGTTGAGCCGGGTAGCCAATCCTGCTCTGGCCGATGCAATTGTTTACTCGTGTCCGTCCAAAAATATTCGGAACCAACGTACTCTCGGCGGTGAAATCGCACAAAACCGACCTGATTCAGATCTTCTGGTTTATCTCCATGCTGCCGAAGCAAAATTGCAGATCAATGAATCTGGTGATCTCATTCATATTGCTGACTGGAACCGCAATGGCATAATATCCATGATTTATATTCCTCAGAATAACACAACATTAGAGCGCGTTTCAGTTTTGGATTCAGCAATTGCTTATGTGATCGTCGCCGTACATCAAACACCTGAGTATATCATCCTGTCTATTGGTGGAAGATCTACGAAAATCATTTATTACAAAGCCCCACTCTTACCTGAAGAAACACAGATCAGGAAATTCATGGAAAAGATCGAATCCATTTTTGTTGATGATCACTTCGGATCTCCAGCCTACAAACGCCAGATCGCGTCTAATCTTCTTACTGAAATGATGGTGACCTCATGATCGAATTTGAACTAAACGGCAAGCTGATCAGTGCTGATACAGCGCCAGGAACAACCCTGTTGGAATATTTGAGACGTGAAGAACTTTATAGCGTTAAACATGGCTGCGATCATGGTGAATGCGGTGCCTGTGCCGTTCTCATGAATAGCAGGAGTGTCAATTCCTGTCTGATTCTTATGCATACAGTTGAAGGGAAAAAGATCGAGACCCTGGAAAGTTTTTCGACGCACGAGCAACTCCATGAAATGCAGGAATCATTTCTCCAAGCCGGCGCGGCTCAATGCGGTTTTTGCACCCCGGGAATGCTGCTTTCAGTCGAAGCGCTTGATCGTGAGAATGGTGAAATCACTGAAGCAAGTGTGAAAGATGCTCTAACTGGCAACCTCTGTCGTTGCACCGGCTATGTAAAACCCGTCGAGGCCGCAATGAAAGTCCTCAAAAGGGATGGGGGGATATCAAAATGAAAGTGATCGGAAAAGATATTCAACGCGTTGATGGCGAGTCACTGGTCAGGGGTAAACCTGTTTTCACCGATGATATGAAGCTGAAGGATGTTCTCCACGTTAAAATTCTGCACAGTCCAATTGCCCATGCCAGAATCCTGGCTATTGATACATCGAAAGCAGAAGCGCTGGATGGTGTTGTAGCTGTTTTCACCCATCAAGATTTTAAACCGCACTACTATACCACCGCCGGACAGGGCTATCCCGAGCCTGGTCCCCGTGACATGCGTATTCTTGATTCAACGGTTCGTTACGTGGGAGACCGGGTTGCTTTTGTTGCGGCTGAATCTCTGGAGATTGCCAATCAGGCGCTCAAGCTGATAGAAGTGAAGTATGAAGAACTGCCCTGTATTTTTGATGTTCAAAAATCAATGACTGCCGGATTTGCCATACATCCCACAGAGGGAACCAGTGGTATTCATAATATCGAAAAAAATATTGCTGCCCATCTGGATGCTGAGATAGGTGATGTGGAAGCGGCACTGGCAGAATCTGTCCATGTGTTTGAAGGAACCTATAGCACACCATTTGTCCAAATGGCCCACATTGAACCTCATATTTCTTTGACCTGGCTGGATAACAATAATCGATTGATTATTCGAACCTCTACTCAGGTTCCCCATCATGTACGCCGTATTGTAGCGGAAGTTTTGGATATCCCCATTGCTCGTATTCGGGTGATCAAGCCCCGCATCGGTGGCGGCTTTGGTGGTAAACAGGAAATCTTGAATGAGGAAGTTGTGGGAGCAGTTACCCTGAAAACGGGTCGGCCAGCCCGGATTGAATACACCCGTGAGGAAGAACTCCTGGCGGCTCGAGTACGCCATCCCGAATTGGTTACCTTCAGGCTTGGTTTTGATGAGGATCATCTTCTGACGGCCATTGATCTGAACATTCTAGAAGATTGTGGTGCTTACGGACCCCATGCTTTGACGGTCATGTCGGTCACCTCTCAAAAAGCCTTGAGCGTGTATCGGGCACCGAATATCAAAGTAAATGGCGATGGTGTTTACACCAATCTGCCTATTGCTGGTGCCTTTCGTGGCTATGGCGCACCTCAAGCATTTTTTCCATTGGAAAGTCTTATGGACGAAGCAGCCGAAAAATTGGAGGTTGACCCCATTGACCTGCGTTTAAAGAATGTTTTTCAAGTCGGTGATGATATTCCCATTGCTAAGATTCTCGGTGAAGGCCGGGAAGGTTTTCCCATGGTCCTTTACAGTAACGAAATTAAAGCTTGTTTAAACCAGGGTCGTCAATTGAGTAACTGGGACACCCTTCGATCAGCTCGGAAAACTGGTCGCTATCGAACGGGAATTGGTGTGGCTGTAGCTGGCCAGGGGTCTGGAATTCCTGGTATAGATATGGGCGCAGCTTTTATTAAAATGAATGAAGATGCCAGTTTCAATCTGCAAGTTGGTGCTACGGATCTGGGAACCGGTTCTGATACAGCCCTGGCTCAAATTGCCGCCGAGGTTCTAAATGTTGCCGTGGATAAGATCATCGTTTATTCATCTGATACAGATCTGACTCCCTTTGATACCGGTGCCTATGCCTCCAGTACCACCTATATCTCAGGAACAGCTGTCTTGAAAGCAGCAGAACAGTGTAAATTCATGATTCTGGATCAAGGAAGAAAGCTGCTTCAGGTTGAGGACGCTGAAATTGTCAATACCGATGTGGTTGCACCGGATGGCCAAAAGATTTCCTACACTGACATCTGTACGAAAAGCTTTTACACCGACGAACAGCTGCAGATCATGGGCTCTGCTTCTCATTTAAGCTATGATTCACCTCCACCTTTCAATGCAACATTTGCTCAGGTTG
>JAYEKW010000109.1 GCA_034716895.1 Candidatus Neomarinimicrobiota bacterium | reverse complement strand
CCATCACCACTTTTTTTGAATAGCCGATCATTTCAAATCGTAGATCGTATTTACCTGGCGGGATGTTTACGATGTAAAATACACCCGAAACATCACAGATAGCTCCTCGATTGCTTCCATCGATGATGACCTGAACACCGGGCAAACTCTCGCCAGTTAGTCCATTGTTAACATGACCCGTTATGGTTCCGGTCACACCAGCATAAACAGGGGCGATTAAGAGGTTCAGAATAAGTAAAATTATAAAAGTAATCTGATTTATCACTTCTGGTTTATTCATGAAATCCGTGCTCAATAACAATAATAATTATTGGTGTGACTTATTATTAATGTGGCGGGCATTATTCGTATGAACAATTCCCATTTCGAGAACCTCAATGTCCGTTCCCGCTCGTTTAATATCGTTTTATATTCGTGCTGATATTCATTTAATTACTCGTTGAAAACAGGTTTAAGCAAAATATTTGGGGTCATCATGGAAGTGGTCTTCCGCTTCCCATTCCTGCAATTTCTTTTTACCCCGCTGACGTTTGAGAAACCACGCTAAAACAATGATCAGGGGCGATAACGCCCAAAGAACTGTAGGAATGGTAGATATCTTGAAGAACCAGAAACGTGATTCCAAATTCTTTCGCCATGCTATTTCAAAATCAATGAGATCTTCACCTGTTTCAAGCTCAAAGCGCCGTCTGAAACCAATACCATCTACTTGCAATAGATAGGGAAGGATCGACTCCCCGTGACGCTTGATCAAGAACCTGGTGGCGTCCAGAGATTGTCCATACGCCAAGCTGGCCCGTTTATGATTGAAACTCAGAATAACATCCAGATCAACCAGGGGAATCAGTTTTCCTCTGGCAGTAGCGTTTCCTAGTTCCATAAAGCCACCCCAATCCATTTGACCAGCCTGCCACTGTGCCAGTCCTTCGTTCAACCAAACTGGAATACTGATCTCATTTTGTCCCAACAACGTGTGAAACAGTTCGTGTTTCAGTGTGGATAACCACTGACTGCGATTCCTTCCATAGATATGGATCTCTGAGCCTGCCCGAGCAATTCCGCCGCTCCAATAGGGAACAGTATGTATACGAGAACCAATAGCATCAATATCATAATAGAAATACACATCAAGTTCTTTTTCCAATCGTAATCCGAATTTCAGGGGATAAATACGCTGTTCTTCTTGAATTAACTGGATTGCTTGACGCAGAAGAGTCGAATCACCCTTGTCGCTGATCAGGGTAAGATTGTCTGTCTTTAATTGGAGCGGGTTGGCATTAACGGTATTAAACAGAGTTAGAATTAGGGCGATAAAAATAATTCTGGCTTGAGCCGGGGTGTTTCGTGAAGCATTCTTTCGGAAAATGTGAGTCTTTCGATTCATTTTATTCGAATTATCGCCCTGCTTTAAAATAGTCTTATAGGATTTGGTAGGGATCCACATCGACAGTAACCCTCACATGACGGTCCTGGGTGTTTTGCAAAATGTGACGGGCGGCTTGTCTGAGTAAGGAACCCTGAGGGTCTTTTTCCTTACTGCTTTTCAAAACCAGTTTCCAGTGATATCCCAGGTGGCTTTTTTCGATCATGGCTGGAGCCGGTCCAAGTAGTTCAACGATCTTCTGGTTTTTCAGACCCCGGGCCGCTTTTTCCGTCAATTCAAGTACACCCTCTCGAAAACGCCCCTGAAAACTGAAGGCAATCATACGTGAAAAGGGAGGATAATTCAACTGATTCCGGTCATTGAGCTCACTGTTATAGAAAAACTTTACATCATGACGGGTAGCACATTTAATGGAGATATCATCAGGCATCCAGGTCTGTACCACAACCCGACCGGGGAATTCACCCCGACCTGAGCGTCCTGCAACCTGATAGGTCAGTTGAAAAGTACGTTCTCTAGCCCGAAAATCCGGGAAATGTAAACCCGAATCAGCATTTATCACGCCCACCAGAGTGACATTTTCAAAATCCAGACCTTTAGCGATCATTTGGGTACCCAGCAATATTTTGTAATTACCTCTGGCAAAATCACCCAGCAATTTTGTATGAGCACCCTTTCCCCTGGTCGTATCCATATCCATGCGACAGACCGGCACATCAGGAAACTGCGCTTCCAGAGCCTCTTCCACCAACTGGGTGCCCATGCCTCCGAATTTTAATTCCAGCGAACGACATTCCGGACAACTCTGCGGTGGAGGAGCTTGATAATCACAAAAATGACATCTCATCTTATTGCCTATCTTATGATAGGTCAATGATAATTCATCGTGAGGACAGGTCATGGTCCAGTTACAATCACGACAGGTGATCACCGGTGCATAACCCCGGCGATTCTGAAAGAGAATGATCTGTTTTTCGTTTGCCAGGGTCTCTTGAATAGCTTCAACCAATTTCCGGGAAAAGGGATTTGTAAAATCTCTGGTTTCCTCTCGCTCCTGGCCCATATCAACGACATCCACCTGGGGCGGCCGGGCTTTTTCCCAACGCTTGGTGAGATGTAAACCCTTGTAACGTTTTAAACTCAAGTTGTAGTAGCTCTCCAGGGCGGGTGTAGCGGAACCAAGTAAAACAACTGCGTGTTCCTCCCTACCACGCACCAGGGCGACATCCCTTGCATGGTACCGTGGTTCACTGTCCTGTTGTTTGTAACTATTCTCTTGTTCCTCATCAACAATGATCAGTCCCAAATCCCGGATGGGTGTCAACACAGCCGAACGAGCTCCAACAACGATTTTAAATCGGTCTTTCTGAATCTGCTGCCAGGTCCAAACTCTTTCCGCTCCTTTCAGTCCTGAGTGCCAGAGGGCTACAATATTACCAAACCGGGACTGAAAACGGTAGGCGATCTGAGGTGCCAGGGCTATCTCCGGCACCAGAATGATGACTGAACGACCTTGTTTCAAGGCTTGACCTGCGGCGTTTAAATAAACTTCAGTTTTGCCGCTTCCGGCGACACCAAACAACAAATATGGTGCAAATGTTTTTTTGTCCAGCGATCTTTTGAGTTCACTAAAAGCCACCTGTTGCTCGTGGTTTAGCGTGACTTCCCTGGGTGGTGGTCGATGATAATCTTTGAGCGGGTCGATGTTCGGTTCCATTTCTTCAAGTTTGACCAGCCCACGGTCGGCCAGTTTTTGAATAATGGGAAAGCTTACTGAAAATTCCGCTTTCAGTTTGTATTTCGAAATACCTTGAGGATAATCATTGAGTACATCAAATGCTTTCTGCTGAGCGCGAGCATTTGTGGGTATTTCAGAATCTCGTCCCAGATCTGGAATGACCAGGTAGTCTTTGTTGCGTTGACCCTTAAAAGAAAAATCATTCTCCAGTTCAACAAACCCCTGCCGTTGAAGTGCAGCAAGACGGTTGAGCATACCTTGTCCACCAAATTTTCGTTTTAGAGCTGATAATTTTATGACACCCTTGTGTGCCAGATGTTTGGAGAATTCATCTGTCCCTTTTAGAAGGGGGCTGACCTGAACGATAACTTCTTTCCTCAACCGTGCGTCTGAGGGAATAGCGGACTGGATAACCTTACCCAATGGGGTGAAATAATAACTGCTCATCCACTTGAGCAAACTGATGAGGGGACTATTGAAAACCGGAACCGGATCAACAATATTTTCGAAACTTTTCAACTTCCCAGTGAAATCTGCTGGTGGTTTTGACTTGATGCCAATGATCATACCCTGTTGTTTGCGACGCCCAAGGGAAGCGATCACACGCTGGCCAATTTGAACAACATCCTTCAGGTCATCAGGAACGGTATAGGTAAAAGCTTGCTCCAGTTGTAGGGGGAAAGCAATCTCTACATACATATCACAAAACCCTGTCGAAATGCGGCCATTGAGCTCTGTCGAAATGTGGTCATCTTATAAAATGGATTCTCCTGGAGTGAAAGTGAAGGGTTATCTCTGGTTTTTTTGCCGGGCATACAGGCATGTAATCCCAATGGGTTCTGTTTGGGGTGATGTTTGTGCTGTGAGCATGTGTTCTCCGGTTAAAAGTATTAATATATGATCCCGATGGAATCGTTGTGAGTGAGAGAGGCTCCGGAAGAGGCAAATATTTATATCCTTATTCATGCGTTTTTATCAAACTCCAGAGGCGTTTCATCTATCCCCCCAATACTAATGGTATTTACTCTCATAATATGCCTGAGCTGCTTTTATTGTTCGATTGTTGGTTTCGGGTTGGGCGAAGATAGGGGTTTAATGTGGGTGATCAAGGGTTTTTGCCTGGATAATTTTAGCCGCCCCCTTTTTAACCCAACAGACCACCACCTCTTACTTTTTACTTGTTAATTTTTCCTTGTTTTACCCTAACTTACCCCTGCCTCAGCACATCTCATGGCGTTTAAGGGGTGATTTTGGGCGAAGTTTTTCAAATGTCTGCAAAAATTGACAGGTTCAAGCTTTGAATTGCCCCTGTGGAAGTTTAGTTTGGTTTGCTAGTTTAAGGACAGAGTAACCCCGACATTCGGAGATCATGATCATGCAATTTACCGTTGAATCTTCAACACTTTTACACGGACTGCAAAAGGTGGCTCGCGTCAGCCCCACCCGCTCCACCATGCCTATTCTTAACCACATTCTCTTTTCTGTGAAAGGGAATATCCTCTCCATGCGCGCTACTGATATTGAAATTACCTACACCCTGAATCTGGATGTCCTGGGTAACGAAGATGGCGCAGTAGCACTTCCTGTAAGATTGCTGCAGGAGATCACAAATGAACTACCGGATACCGAGTTGACCTTTAAATGGTCTGAAGATAATCGAGTCACATTATCCACACCAGGAGGTACTTATAAGATTGTTGGTCGCCCGGCTGTTGATTTTCCAGAAGCCCCTGAACTGGGTCCATCGAGTAGCCTTGAGATCAAATCAAGCGTACTGAAGCGAACGGTTGAGAAGACTGTCTTTGCAGTCTCAAAAGATGAGTTGAAACCGGCCCTGCTTGGTGTTCTTTTCGAATTAAAAAAAGATCAACTCCGAGCAGTTGCCACGGACGGACACCGGCTGGTTAAATACAGCACCCAGGATTTCAGTTCCCCTGATTTTGAAGCAAATATCATTATTCCGCCAAAATTTTTATCCTTGATCCAAACTTTTTTGGATGATGGTGACACAATTAACCTGGCTGTTGGAGAAAAGTATGTCAGCGTTGCCACTGATAATGCCACTATTTTTAGTCGTTTGATCGATGAACAATATCCTGATTACGGAAGTGTTATTCCTTCTAACAACGACAAGACCGTCACCTTAAACAGCAAAGATTTGGTCACCACGGTACGGCGGGTCTCCATTTTCTCCAACCGAACGACACACCAGGTGGCTTTAAAGCTACATCCTGGATATTTGGAGGTTTTTACTGAAGACCCCGAAGCCAGTACCAGCGCCAAGGAACAGGTTCTGGCAGAATATGATGGAGAAAACCTGACTCTGGGCTACAACTCTATCTACTTGAAGGACATGCTCAAGAATGTCGAAACTGACAGAGTGGTCTTTAGACTGGGTTCAGAGATCGGACCTGGTTTGATCCTGCCTGAGGTTCAGGCAGATAAAGAAGAATTGGTCATGCTCCTGATGCCGATCAGGCTTCAGGGATAGCGTCTTTGCAGGACAGTCGGTCGCACAACTGATTCTACAGTGCTAAAAATTAACTATACGCCAGGCTTCTTGGCTTAGATAACATATTGAATAGATCAGGTATGATTGACACGAATAACTTTTACAATTCTCAGGCATGTTGATTAAATCACTTACCATGCTTGATTTCCGTAAATACGAACAGGTCAGCATGGATTTTGGGCAATATACCAACATTCTGTATGGCGAAAACGGTGCCGGGAAAACCACTATTCTAGAAGCCATTCACAGTTTAGCCTACACCCGTAGTTTTAAGACCCGTCTGGATGCCGACCTTGCTCGTCATGGTCAAGTAGGCTATCAACTAAAGGGTCTTTTCTCAGATCATCTTGGTACTGAACACAATGTCCGTCTAAAAGTGAAATCTGCGCGTAAAAAAAGTGTCAGTGTTAATAACAACAATCTGAAGAGCAGGGCAGAGATCATTGGCAAATTTCCTCTGGTTTCCCTGACTCCCGAGGATGGCGAGTTAACTTTTGGATCACCTGAGATCCGTCGTCTCTTTTTTAATAAATTGCTTTCACAGGTAGATCCAGCCTATCTGGAAAATCTGCAGACCTATGCCCGAATCCTGAAACAACGCAATGCCATGCTGCAAGCTTATGCCAATGATGGCACCCTCATAGACCGGATTCTCATGTCCTCTCTAGATGATCAGCGAGCCAGTATTTCGGCACTGCTTCACACATCCCGCACCAAACATATCACTGAATTTAAAAAGCTACTTTATGAATCCTATCTGCAGCTAGAGCAGGAGAATTCATTGAAAATGGCCTTTATCTCGAATGTTCGCATTACGTCAGGAGAACCGGAAGCTCTCTATCGCCAGGCTTTTCAGGATTCTCTGGCAGAAGATCTGCGCAAGGGCACGACAACGCGTGGACCACACCGGGATATCTTCACCTTTTTTCTCAACACCAAGGATCTGCGAAAATTCGGCTCCCAGGGAGAACATAAATTGGTTTTAGTGGCGGCTAAGTTTGCCGAGGGTCAATTCCTCGAGCGTTTTTTAAATGAGCCCCCTGTTTTCCTTCTGGACGATCTTTTTGCTGAACTGGATGTGAAGCGGAGTACGATGATCGTTGAAAGCCTCAGGGGTGACCATCAAATATTTATAACAGCTACTGACCTGGCTGATCTCCGTAACCACGGTTTGGAGATCGAAGGTGACACCCTGTTGGTTATCGATGCTGGAAAGATTCAGAGCAATGGCTAGAGCTCAGATCATCGGAAATGTTTTCACCAGGCTTTTCAGGGATCTGGGCATTGATAAAGCCATTCAACAGAACATGGCTGTTAGTCGCTGGGGTGAGATCGTTGGTGAGCGCATCTCTGAGATCAGTGAAGCTGAAAAGATCGAAAAGGGTGTCCTTTTTGTGAAGGTCAGTTCTCCAGTCTGGCGTAATGAGCTTGTCTTTATGAAAAGCAATCTAATAAACAGTTTAAATGAAGCATTAGCAAAAAACATAGTTAAGGATATCAAGTTTACATGAGTGAAAATCAAATAAATCCTGTAGCAAAAAATTATGGCGCAGAAAGTATCACCGTCCTTAAGGGGCTTGAGGCAGTCCGCAAACGACCCGCCATGTACATTGGTGACGTGGGTAAACGCGGTCTTCATCACCTGGTTTATGAGGTGATTGACAACTCAATTGATGAAGCCATGGGTGGCTACTGTGATGCCATTACCGTTACCGTCGGCAAGGGTGAAACCATTACTGTAGAGGATAATGGTCGTGGTATTCCCGTTGATATGCACAAAGAGGAAGGTGTTCCCGCTGTTGAAGTGGTGATGACATCTCTCCACGCTGGTGGAAAATTCGACAAGGATTCCTATAAGGTTTCCGGTGGTCTCCATGGTGTGGGTGTCTCTGTTGTTAATGCCTTGTCTGATTGGCTCGCCGTTGAAGTCTATCGCGACAAAAAAGTTCATGAGCTTGACTTCAAAATCGGTATTCTCAATAACCCCATGAAGATTACCGGCAAAACCAAAAAACGGGGAACCAAAGTTACTTTCAAGTTTGACGACACCGTCTTTCACTACGGTAAGTATGATTGGGATGTTCTGGAAGACCGTATCCGCGAGCTGGCATTCCTAAACCAGGATCTTAGCATCACGCTTATCGATGACCGTGAGGATAAACCCCGTACTCAAAGTTATCATTTCAAGGGTGGACTTTCCCAGTTTGTCGATTACCTGAATGAGAGCAAGCATCCTATTCATCCCCAGGTTATTTCAATTGAAGGCGAAAAAGATGATGTCCCCGTTGAGGTCGCTTTTCAGTACACGGATAGCTATACAGAAAACATTCTGACTTACGTTAATAATATTAATACCATTGAAGGTGGCACTCATCTTTCTGGTTTGAGAACCGCCCTTACTAGAACACTGAACAACTATGCTACTCGGAATAAACTGTTTAAAAAATTAAATATGACCCTGAGTGGGGATGATGTTCGCGAGGGTCTTACGGCTGTTATATCCATTAAAGTAGCCGAGCCTCAGTTTGAAGGACAGACCAAGACAAAACTGGGTAATGGGGAAATTAAAGGTATTGTTGATTCCTTTGTTAGTGATCAACTCAATGAATTCCTGGAGCAACATCCAGCGATTGCCAAGCGAGTTATTGAAAAGAGTCTCATGGCTGCTCAGGCCAGGGACGCCGCCCGCAAGGCCCGGGAACTAACCCGCCGCAAGAGTGCCCTGGAAAGTGGTGATCTACCAGGAAAACTAGCGGACTGTTCAAACAAAGATCCAGCCCTTTGTGAAATCTACCTGGTTGAGGGAGATTCTGCAGGTGGCTCAGCCAAACAGGGCAGAGATCGTCGTTTTCAAGCTATTCTACCCCTCCGTGGTAAAATCATTAACTCAGAAAAAGCCCGGATTGACAAACTCCTGAACAACAACGAAATCCGGATGATGATCACTGCCTTTGGTACTGGTTTTAAAGATGAGTTTGATCTTGAAAAACTACGTTACCACAAAATTGTAATTATGACAGATGCTGATGTTGATGGGGCGCATATTCGCACCCTTATCCTGACTTTTCTGTTTAGATATCTCCCTGAATTGATCATCAATGGGCATATCTATATCGCCATGCCTCCCCTCTACCGCGTGAGTGTGGGGAAAAAAGAAAAATATGCTTTTGATGATGATGAACGTGATCTGTACATCAAACAATTAACTGCTGGTGGCGACCCCTCGAGGGCGAAGATCCAGCGCTATAAAGGTTTGGGAGAAATGAATCCGGATCAACTCTGGAACACAACAATGGATCCGGAAACCAGAACCATGATGCGGGTTAAACTGGATGACGCAGCTTCGGCAGATCGAATTTTTTCAACCCTTATGGGTGATGTGGTGGAGCCACGACGCGAGTTTATCCAGTCCCATGCCAAGTATGTGGTCAATATTGATACTTAATATCCAGGGACGTTACCTGTTCCTTTTCGTCACCTCGAGTACTTCGGCCTTGCTCAGCACAGGCTCCATCGAGAAGCAAAGTACTCGGGATAGCGTACATGTGTGGAAATTGAAAAATTGTATAAGATAGAAATAAAGAGGTATTGAGTTGGAGATTCAGAGACAAAGCATACAGGACACATCGATCGAAGAGGAAATGAAAAAATCCTATATGGATTATTCCATGTCGGTCATTGTATCACGAGCCCTGCCCGATGTACGGGATGGCTTAAAACCGGTTCACCGTCGCATTCTCTATGGAATGATGGAATTGGGAGTCGGGTATAACCGAGCCTATCGTAAAAGTGCGCGTATCGTTGGAGACGTGATGGGTAAGTACCACCCTCATGGTGATTCTGCTGTGTATGATTCCATGGTGCGTATGACCCAGGAATTTTCATTGCGCTATCCCCTGGTGGATGGCCAGGGAAACTTTGGATCCATCGATGGTGACAATGCCGCGGCCATGCGTTACACGGAAGCCCGCTTAAAGCGTATCTCCAGTGAGATGCTCAAGGATCTGGAAAAGGACACCGTCAGATTTATTCCCAATTTTGATGAAAGTCTGAAAGAGCCCACGGTTCTGGCTGCTGTCATTCCTAACCTGCTTCTTAATGGATCAAGTGGTATTGCTGTTGGAATGGCCACCAATATTCCTCCACATAACATGAACGAAGTGGTGGATGCCATTGTGACTCAAATCGACAATCCTGAGGTCACTATATCTGAACTGATGGGGCACATCAAGGGTCCTGATTTCCCGACTGCTGCAATCATTTATGGTGCCGCTGGTATCAAGGAAGCTTACGAAACTGGACGGGGAAAGATCACGGTTCGCGCACGAGCCAATATTGAAGAACGCAAAAATGGCCGTTTTAGTCTCGTTATTACGGAAATTCCCTACCAGGTCAATAAGACCTCTCTCATCGAAAAGATCGTCCTGCTGGTTCGCACCAAAAAAGTCGAAGGTATTTCTGATATTCGTGATGAATCAGATAAGGATGGTATCCGCCTGGTGATCGAACTCAAGCGTGATGTTGTGCCTGAAGTGGTTCTTAATCTACTCTATAAGCATACCCAGATGCAGGAGACCTTCGGAGTCATCATGCTGGCGCTGGTGAACGGCCTGCCAAAAGTATTGACTCTGAAGGAAGTAATCGACGAATTTATCAAGTTCCGCCATGAGGTTGTGGTTAAGCGGACTCAGTATGAACTCAATGAAGCTGAATCCAGAGCTCATATTTTAGAGGGTCTGAAAATTGCCCTGGATAATTTGGATGCTATTATCAAAACTATCCGGGGATCAAAAAACCCCAAGGAGGCCAAGGCAGCCTTGATGAGTAAATTCAGTCTGAGTGAAATTCAGTCTCAAGCTATCCTGGACATGCGCTTACAGAAACTCACCGGCCTGGAACGGCAAAAGATCATCGATGAATACACCGAAATTCTGAAAGTGATCGCTCGCTTGAATGAGATCCTCAATAATGTCGGGATGCGAATGAATATCATCAAAACTGAGCTGCGCGAAGTGCAGGATCGTTATGGTGATGAGCGTCGGACTGAGATCATTCCGGATGCCAAAGACTTCACTATTGAAGACATGATCGCCGAAGAAGAGATGGTAATCACCATAACCCACGCCGGTTTTATCAAGCGTTATCCTGTGAGTGGTTATCGTCGTCAAAATCGGGGGGGTCGTGGTTCAGCCGGAGCTAAAGCCCGTGATGAGGATTTTATTGAACACCTCTTCACAGCATCTACCCATGACTACATCTTATTCTTCACAGATCGTGGAAAATGCCACTGGCTGCGGGTTCATGAGATTCCACAAGCTGGCAAAGCAACCCGTGGTCGCGCTTTGATCAATCTGCTGCGCGTAGACCAGGGTGAAAGTGTCCAGGCTTACATTGCTGTCAGAGATTATGCCGATGACCTTTTTATCACAATGGCAACTTCCAAGGGTTTGGTTAAAAAAACGGCTCTGACTGCTTATAGCCGTCCAATGAAAGGTGGTATCTTTGCCATTGATATCAGGGAAGATGATTATCTGATTGATGCTCAGATCACTAATGGTGAGAATGACATCATTTTAGGAACCCATAATGGTATGTCCATTCGTTTCAGCGAGACCAATATTCGCGCAACCGGTCGCAAGACAATGGGTGTCAAAGGGATTGAACTGAAAGGTGACAATGACCATGTTGTGGGCATGATAGTCGTTCGTCGTGAGGGAACG
Source organism: Candidatus Neomarinimicrobiota bacterium (assembly GCA_034716895.1). NCBI lineage: Bacteria > Pseudomonadati > Fidelibacterota > Fidelibacterota bacterium. The sequence goes on along the minus strand of JAYEKW010000109.1, from coordinate 27,055 downwards.
GTCCTGGCTGTTTCCGAACATGGCTATGGTAAACGAACAGAAGTAATCAATTATCGAGTTCAGAATCGGGCCGGCAAGGGCATAATCACCATCAAGACCACACCAAAGGTTGGCCATATGGTATCTTTATTAGAAGTTGTGGACAACGATGACCTGATGATTATTACCACTCGCGGTGTCCTTATCCGGCAACCCGTTTCGTCCATCCGCAGTATTGGTCGTAACACCCAGGGTGTCAAGCTGATCCGACTGGATGAAGCAGATTCCATTGCTGCTGTCACTCGAGTTCAGGAAGAAAAAGATCCAGAAGTTAAAAACGAAGATGGTGGTGATGCGGTCGATGGTGAACAAGAAAAACTGTTTGATGGTGAGGAAAAAACACTACCGGAAGCATAATTGGAGAACGCTCTATGAGCAGTTCCACATTTAATCAACGGCTTGATCAGGTCCTGGAACAGGCGGCACAAGCTGCTCACCGAGCTGGTCGAGCTGTTGATGAAATCACCCTTGTTGGAGTCAGTAAACGCAAACCCGTTGAGGCTATGCAAGCAGCCTACACTGCCGGCTTGCGTCATTTTGGAGAAAACCGGGCTCAGGAAGTCCGTGATAAATTTCCCGCTTTTGATCCCGAGGGCATCACTCGACATTTTATTGGACACCTGCAAAGCAATAAGGTGAAATATCTCCCGGGGCGCGTGGATATTATCCACACCATTGATTCAACCCGGATAGCAGATATTGTTGATCGACGATTTGGCGCCCAAGGACTGATAATCCCTTGTCTGGTTGAGGTCAACATCTCTGGTGAAGTGAATAAGGAAGGCGTGGACCCTGTACAAGCCCTGGATCTAGCCAATTACTGTGCTGAGCTACCTAATCTGGATTTTAAAGGTTTAATGACTATTGGACCATTAACCGATGACCGGGAGCGTATTCGTCAGGCTTTTCGAGAAATGAAACTACTCACTGACCAGATCATTCGTCGCGTCGGTGTCATGCAGCCCATGCTTTCCATGGGTATGTCCAGTGATTTTGAGATCGCTATTGAAGAAGGGGCTACTCATATCAGGGTCGGGACTGCCATCTTTGGTGCCCGGGAATATTAATTTTATGACAATCGTTTAAGAATTACATCTTTGCGAGAAGCGAAGTGATGAAGCAATCTCAAAAGAAAAATCGCCGCGCTTCTTTTGGTCTTCATTATCGCGAAGACTGGGTCAGCGCAATAAATGGGGAGTAAAACATGGGACGATTAACACCTCAGGATATCAGGGAACATAACTTTAAGCAGTCTGCTTTAGGGTATAATCGCGATCAGGTTAATGAGCTATTAGGTGAGATTGCTGAAGAATTGGAAGTTTTGGTTCGTGAATCCAATGAGATCCACATTGAGAACAAAGAGATCCGCCTGGCTCTGAAAACCTATATGAACGTAGAAGACAGCCTGAAGGAAACGCTCCTCTTGTCTCAAAAAACAGGGCAGGATACTATTCGTAACGCCCATAATGAGGCCGATACCATTCTACGAAAGGCCAACACTGAGAAAGATGCTTTACTGTTCACTGCAAAAGAAAACCTGGCTGGCGTTCAGCATGACATTCAAAGACTTCTTGCCAAACGAGATGCCATACTGATCAAACTAAAGAGCACTTTACGTTCAAACCTTGAACTGCTGGAGGAAGCGTTTTCAGAAACCAATGATGTAATTGATCTGATGCCCGAAAATATCAGTTTGCAGGATGAGCGTATCATTGATTTTTCCAAGACCGATCTGGCCGTTAAAGACCTGCCTGTTGAAACTTCTGATCCTGAAATCGACAACAACATAACTCCTGACTTTACCGATAAATGAATCATTTGCCCCTGATCTTCTGTGCTCCCGATTTTGTCAGCATTCTGAAACCAGCTTTTCCTAAAGCTGTGGTTCGACCATTTGCTGCAGACATCGCCACTTGTCGAGCGCAGATCAAGTCGCTTGATAAGCAACCTGGGCATCAGGTTATACTCTTGTATCGATCGCCTGACCCTCAAACGCAAAATGAGAACGTAAAGGACCACATCAATCTTTCAATGGATAATCCTTTGATCGGACCTGCTGATCTCGAACAGGGAGCTAGATTTCCTGACATGTCCTCCGTTTATGATGTCTCAGATAGCAAGGGTGTCATTGTTGTTTGGGGGGCAGACCCGCAGCTTGAAAATTTTCAAGAACCCTGGACCTTTGTCACTGGAGGTGTCTGGGAGGCTATTGCTCTAAAGCATCGCGGTTATCGTATTACTGCCTGGCTAATAGTAGATATTGAAAAATGGATCAAAGAAAATCTAGAAAAAATTGTCTGGGCGTAGCCAGTAGGCGAAGGCTGGTAAAAAAATAGAGAAACGGATGCTTTTAACCAAAAATTAGAATTTTTACTTACACTTAATAGCTTTTTACTATATAATTAGTATTCTGTGCTCTCTGCCTGGCGTAGCCCAAAAAGCGGGGATTGGTGGAAGTGCTTTTTAAGAGACTATTATTTTAACGACCTGCAGGGTCAAGTGGAGGAAACATGCAAAAGAACAGTGTTAATAAAGTAATCCTTGTTGGCCGACTGGGACAAAAGCCCGAGTTGAAATTCACCACAAGTCAAATGGCCGTTGTGAATCTTAGCGTGGCAACAACTGAATCTCGTAAAGACCGTGATGGCAATTATCAGGATCAAACCGAATGGTCACGAGTTGTCGTCTTTGGCAAACCAGCTGAATTTGTAGCCAATTATCTCGATAAGGGTGCTTTGGTTTATGTAGAAGGTCGCCTTCAAACCCGTTCATGGGAAAATAGAGATGGTGTTAAAATGAATACCACTGAAATAATTGCCAATATCGTTACCTCTCTTGGTGGAGCCCGAAATCAAGACAGCGGAAGCTATAGCAATAATGCCCCATCTGGTGGTGGAGCTCCCAGCGGTGGTTCAACCCCAGGAGGCGGTTCTTTTGGTGGTGGCGGTAATGATGACGAGCCCCTGCCTTTTTAATTGGGTCATTACACGAATCTACATGATGATGATTCACAACTAGTGTCACGTTAAGCATGATATAGCGCAACCAAGCCCTGTCTAGCGGAGGTAGATCATGTCCTTTTTCCCGCGACTTTTTGCACATCTCATGCTTAACAGAACAGTAAAACTTGTCTCCCGTAGCGTGTAAAGCGTAGGGTGATATTTTGAACCTATGCGCGCCCTCTGAAGTACAAATGGTATTATATGATGTCTACCACTAAACATCTCTTTCCCGCTTGTCCTCTCTGTTCAAATCCCAGTGTTGGATTTTTTCATAGTGATTCCAAGCGTGAATATTTGCACTGCCCCATGTGTGATTTGGTCTTTGCTCATCCTGACTCATATTTAAGCCCTGAAGAAGAGTTCAAGCGTTATCAGCAGCATAACAATGATTCTGAAGACCCGCGATATCGATCTTTTCTCGGCAAATTGCAAAAGCCCATGGCAAAACGCCTTACTTCAAAATCAAGCGGATTAGATTTTGGATCTGGTCCCGGTCCTTTACTCAAAAAAATGTTTGAAGAGCAGGGTCACAAGATGTCCATTTATGATGTCTTTTACGCTCCGGACATGGCTGTTTTTGAAACCAACTATAATTTTATCACCTCTTCTGAGACGGTTGAACATCTTCAACAACCGCTACTGGAACTTGACCGTTTATGGCACCGCCTAAAACCTGATGGCATCCTGGGCATCATGACCGGAATACACTATAAAGACATTGATTTCAAAAACTGGTACTACATTCGTGACGAAACCCATGTAGTCTTTTTTTCACCAAAAACCTTTGAATGGCTGGCTCAATATTGGGATGCTAACCTCGACTTTATTGGTGATTCTGTGGTGATCTTTCAAAAAACATCTGGAAGTGCCACCTCATTGCCCAAAAAAAGCGAGGCTTTGCTTGTCACGGTGTAGTTGGATAGCGAAATTGGAAATCCTCGCCTGGATAATCCTGGATTAATTCTTACGATGACAGATTTAAAATATATTGACGTTTTCCCTTTTGCCCGGATGCACAATGAACTGCGCTTCCTTTTGCTCCACCGGTCAATCAATAACAGCTATCCCGGCATCTGGCAGCCAGTATCTGGTAAGCTTGAGTCTGGGGAAAAAGCCTGGCAAGCCGGTCTTCGGGAATTACGAGAGGAAACCGGTTTTTCTCCTCTCGCTTTTTTTGCCCTGGATCATGTATCAACATATTATCTCCATCACACAGATGAGTTGATTCAGGTACCGGCATTTCTAGCTGAAGTTTCCCTGGCTGACCCTATACTCAGCCATGAACATGATGCATTTCAGTGGCTAGCTCTAGATCAAGCGATTAGTCTGGCTTCATGGGAACCCTATCGTCAAGCACTGGCAATCATACCAAAATTACTGGATTCGTCGCCTGCTCTCTCCCTGGCAAGAATTTCGCTTAAAAAATGAAAAAAATACATAAACCCTTGATTTTTTTGTTCCAAACCCATCATTTTACTAAAATTTTTCCACAAGATACAGAAACTGGTTGATATTAAACCACAATATATAGTATCACTTAAAGCATTTCCTTAAGTCTTTCCCATAAGTGCCTAAATAATAGTGGTATTTTCTTGACAAGATTTTAAGACACCTCTAAATTCTACACGAATGCGGTGCAGGACAGATACACTACCGCACAAAAACTGGAAGCGATGTTAAGTCGGAAGAGGCTGCGTATGAAGCGATACAGCTTACAAGTTCTGTTATTGGCGCTAACCCTGATATTTGTACAGTGTTCAATGTTCGGTGGCAAGTCAGCACCTGAGGAAGAATCCTGGGATAAATCAGAAAAAAACGCCGAGGTAAAAGATCGTGCTGAAGTTGCTGGTGTAGATGCCAATTCAACGGATGAATCAGCCTGGCAAAGTGGCGAGCAAGCTGACAACCTGATCTATAATCTGGATCAACTTAAAAAGAACCAACCTGAACAAGGTGCCTCTACTGATTTTGTCACTGGCGAGATCAATTATGAGGTCAAACGCCTCGCTGCAGAACTAAAGTATGTTAAAAAGAAACTGACCGAGATCCAGACCCAGAGTGAAGTTTGGACCAATCCTTTAAGTATATATAGTAAAGAGGTTCATTTAGAGAACGGCACCAAATTGTTTGGTGATGTAATCGATCAGGACAAAGAAAATATTCAAGTTAAGACCCTCATCGGCGTCCTTACCGTTTCCCGTGATCAGGTTGTTCGTATTGTTGACAACATTCCCACCGAACCCGGTGCACCTGCGGTTACTGAGCCCGGTTCACGTCGCGGTGGTGCACCCATGAACATTAATAATAACCAGTCTTCCATGGCAGGTACACAGGATGTTAAAGGCGACACGAGAGAAAGCAAATATACTGGCAATGTGGTTCTTTCCGGTAGCATCAGGGAGCGTAAAGATCGCAGCGGCAATACCATTCTCTCCGGGATTGTTAAAAACATAGGCGGCAGACGGGCTGATTTTGTAAAGGTAAATTTTCTCTTCAGGATCAATTGGAGTGGTGACACTCGCGAATTGACCGCTTTTGTTAAAGGATCCCACCACGTTTTTTCTAGTGGCGTTAATACTGACACTTCTCTTTTCCCCGGTGCCAGTGGCGAATTTGAACTCTATGTACCAAAATCTTTTGGTTCATTTATTGGCTATAGTTATTCCATCGACTGGGAAGAACATGACATCTAAACAGACCTTTCTATTAACACTTGGCTTGATAGCCCTGATGGGACTTGTGGCTTGTACCCCCAAAAAGCCTGCTACGCCACCTCGCAATATCGAGCAATTGAAATTGCAGTCCCAGATGAAAGCCTTGGCTGCAGAAGTGGTCAAATTGCGTGAATCCCGCATGGAAATTGAACAGCTGAAAAACACTATTGCTGTTATGGATTCCCAGGTTGTCTTTTATCAAACGAAACTGGATAAAAAAGCCGAAGAACCTATTATCGAAGTTGTGGCAACACCACGTGATCCCGATATCATCAATTTGCGTGGTAATATTTATGTTCTTATCAGAGAAATCGATTCCCTTAAAGAAGGCATGAAAAATCTGGAAGTCCTGAATGATTCTCTGGAAGTACAGATCGAGCAACTCGCGGTTCAAACCCACACAGAAGCAAGGTTGGATCAACCTGAACCGGAGCCTGAGCCTGTGAAGTCACCTGTCAAGTCTGTTCTTGAAATGGATACACCCGTGGCTGTCGCGGCACCTGTCATTAATGAAGAACCTTCAATGCCAACCCAGCCTCCTGCCCGTGGTTATACATTCAATGCCGATTATCGCATGGCTTACAACGATGCTCTGAACAGATATTTCAATAATGAATACCTTGAATCCATTCAGGATTTCCGGGTAGTTATTGAACGTGAACCCTATGGAGCCTATGCCGATAATGCCCAATATTGGATTGGAGAATGCTTCTATTCATTGGAAGATTTTGAATCCGCCATTAACGAATTTAAAAAGGTCTTTGCCTTTCCCGAGAACAATAAAAGTGACCATGCTTTATTCAAAATTGCTATCAGCTATCAACAGTTAGGACGGTATCTGAAAGCCCGGGAAAACATGAACCAGTTCATTCTTGATTATCCTGAAAGTGAATTGGTCACTCAAGCCCACGATTTTTTACAGGGGAAACAATAAGTCTAAACTCATGATGCGCACTGGAACCACTATCATTATTTTGACGATTATCGTCGCCAGCCCACTTCTAGGACAAACCGGTGGAAATCTCCTGTACGATATTGGTTTAATGATCGAGGACACCAGTAAATTTTCAAACGATACTTTGCAAATCTATAGTGACACACCGGAAACCCCCTTCGAACAACAGGTTCTGGAAGAAGAGCTGAACCGATATCAACAAAAATTAGCTGAAACTGAAATTCGACTGCGCTTTCAAACCAGGGTCATTGACAGTCTTCAGACCGAGATCACGATGATCAAAGCAGCCGGTGAAACCGATCAAGCATTGCTTTCAGATCGTATCACCAGCCTGGTGGATCAACAAATTAAAGCTATTCAACAACCCGGTTTTGTACCTGGTAACTCCCAAATGTCTGATCGCGTTTATGCAGAACTCGATACACCCTGGAAAGATGTGGATGTGATCGTACGACCTATGCAGCACTCTCCAATGGGACCTAAACTAACTATTGCTGAAGAACAGGCCACCTACCGGAGAGGTCTAACCAAATTTCATCAACAATTTTATTATCAGGCTGTTGATGAATTTAACACAATTGTACGACGTGGTAGTGATATCACCCTGCGAGCTAATGCTCAGTATTGGGTGGGACGTTGTTATTTTGAAAAAGGTCTCTATGACGAAGCTATTAGCGCCCTGGAACAAGTACAACGTTTTGAGTATTCAGATAAACTGGACGATGCCCTGGTCATGATCGGCCTGGCTTTTAAGAACAAGGATCGCCTTCCTGAAGCCAAACTGGCTTTTCAGGAATTGGTTTCCCGTCATCCTGGAAGTGAATACCTAACCCTGGCAAAACGGTTTGTACAGGAATGATGCGAGATGAAAGGCTGATCCCGGAGATCATTAGATGAAAACACTCAAAATACTTTTGACCCTGATTATTATAACCAGCGCACTATTTGTGAATGGTCAGACATCCTTGAATTACTCCCGACCGGGCCCCATGATGCACATACCTACTTCAAGCCTGTATAACGAACCTTACCTTCTGCGCATCGGAGTTGCCGGACAATCTACAAGAGGAGCTTTTGAAACTGAGTTCTGGAACAAAGGTGCCTTTCTAGAGACTGATGTTACCAGAGATTTTCGCATTGGCTTGTCTGCCATCCAGGCCGGTTCAAATAGCAATCAGGCTGAATTGGCACTGCATGTTCAAGATCGGCTTCTGACCTATGGCGAAACTGCTGTAGGAATTGGCGTTAACGATATCAGCTTTACTACGGGCAGTTCGGATTCGACCAATTTGGAAGACCGGGTTCGCAACCTATCCTACTATATCTTGTTAAGTCGTGAAAATAGCTTTTCAGATTATAGCCTGAAAACTTACCTGGGTGTCGGCTCCGGTCGCTATGGTTCAAATTTTGGTAAATTCAGCATGGATACCACCAGTACACCTGGTGATACTGTGATGGTGGCCAAAACCAATAATATTGGTTTCTTTTTAGGTTTGTTATTGAACACGAATATCATGGCTGATAGAGGTGGTCTGGACTTTATTCTGGAGTGGGACGGCGTTGGGATTAATGCTGGTGTTAAACTTCCCCTAACCCAGGAATACCACATAAATATCGGTTTTTCCAATATACAGAATTTACCCTATTTGGGTGAAGATCGTGAGAACCCTCCAGGTATAGGTATTGGTCTGGATTATTTCCTGCCCCGGGTCAAGTCATCAACCAGCAAACAACGGGGAGGTATCAAGATCTCCGGTGTTGTCACTGAAGAAGGTTTACCACTACGTACGGTCATCGATTCCAGCTGGCATAAAGCCCAGGAACGTCAGCTTCTGGTCTTGAGAGATTCCTTAAGAATGTCTTCAACTGAAATTGAGCACTTAAACCGTATGGTGGAACAGTTGGAGCAACGGAACAAAGTTCTGGAAGACTCAGTTGCCTCGCTGCAATTGGCTCGTCACGTCTCTGATGCCCAGGTCAATCAAGCTTTGAAACATTTGTCCCGTTCATTAAGACTGTTCTACAACGAAGAATTTGAAGATGCGCTTGTTGAGATCAATGAAGCGCTTGAATACAACCCGAATTTGGCTCTGGCCTACGCCCGGCGAGGTTCAATTTACTACAAATTAAATCAGATCGATCGAGCGACTATCAATTGGAATATTGCCCTGCAGATCGACCCCGGATATGATGAAGTACGCAACATTCTGCGCGCTTTAAATGAGAACCGATTGCGTTCGGCTGTCTCGGCAAGGGAATAAAGAAGCAAAGGACTGACGTATGGATTTTGCAACCATTATAGGACTATTGTTCGGCTCAGGCTTGATCGGTTATGCTGTCTACGGTGTGTCTTTAACATTACCTAATGGCGTGATGACCTTTGTGGATGTCCAGTCTCTCATGATCGTTTTAGGTGGAACCATAGCAGCAACAGCGATGGCTTTCCCTGTAAAAGAGGTTTTATCCTTATATACAAACCTATGGGCTGTCTTCAAGGGTGACAATCATAATGATGCTGATACGCTGAAAGAACTCGTTGAGTTGGCCGGTGTTGCCCGAAAGGGAACATCCGATCTGGAAAAAGCGGTTCCAGGAGTCAGTAATTTCTTTTTAAAGGATGGCGTCCAATTGATCGTAGATGGTCTACCAGAGGATGACATTCGTAGTATTATGGAAACCAGGATCATAAACCGTGAACTTCGTGAAGATGCAGAAGCCAACGTTTTTAAAACCATGGGAACCCTTTCCCCTGCCTTTGGTATGGTGGGAACCCTGGTTGGACTGGTCGCCATGCTCTTTGCCATGGGTGCTGCACCTGGTGATGGTGGTGGTGACATTGATCCGGCAGCCAAGCTGGGTCAATCCATGGGAATTGCTCTGATTACAACCTTTTATGGGGCATTATTCGCCAACTTGTTTTTTCTACCGATAGCTGCCAAACTACGCTCCAGGATCGACAAGCGAAATATTACGCAGAACATGATCATTGACGGTGTCATTATGTTGAAAGTTCGGAAACACCCCATTCTGGTACGAGAATTTCTCAACTCTTATTTAGCACCACGTGACAGGGTTTACGAGGATTAGTCAGCGTGGCTGTAACGGCAAAAAAAGCGCCTAAAAGCGACGACACCGGCGGTTGGCTCACCACCTACGCGGATATGATGACTCTGCTCATGACCTTCTTTGTGTTGCTCTTTGCCATGTCCACCCTGGATCCGGTCAAACTGGAACAATTTGGTCAATCTCTGGGAGAACACCAGGGCGCCCGCAAGAAATCAAAAAAGGTTTCCTTGAGTCAGATCAATATGGAAGTAAAAAAACTGGTTAGAGACCAAAAATTACAGCAACAGGTCAAGGTTCGTATGGATGCCCGTGGCGTTACTCTGGAAATTGCCAGTGACCTGGCTTTCAATATCGGTAACGCTGCTCTTTCGCAACCAATTAAAGCCTTTTTGGTGAAATTGGTGACCACCATGGATAAAGCAACTTATGCCATTGCCGTGGAAGGACACACAGACAATGTACCTATTCGCTCAGCTACTTTTCCATCAAATTGGGAATTGTCATCAGCTCGAGCTGCTGCTGTGATTCGCTATCTTACATCACAAGGTATCCCAAGCGATAAATTCAGAGCTATCGGATTTGGAGATACAGCACCAAAAGTTGCAAATGATTCTGTTGAAAATCGCGCAAAAAATAGACGCGTTGATATAACATTTCTAACGATCGGTTAGCTTGAACTGACGTTGGAAACGAGGAGAAGCTTATGAAGTATCCGGCATTTAAACACATCATGACAGGAATCGTAGTCACCACATTAGTGTTGATCTCGCAGGTGCTTGCCTTTCCGGACACGAATAAAGAGGTCCTTTCACAAAAGATCCTGTTGGAAAACACCATACAACAGCGGGTTAGTGATGCCGTCTATCGTATTTTACGTCATGAGAACTTCATTGTGAATGTCAACGTGGTCATGGAAACCACACCAACTCAACAATATACAACTATTTATGAAACTCCCGGCATCAAAGGAACGATCTCTCCAGAGCAAGAAATATATACTCAATCCGTTCGCAGTAAAACACCTGGTCTCCCACCCCTGGGAAGTAAAGAAAAAATTGCTCCTGGTAAGCAAAAGACCAAAACCGTTCTAAAAAAACGTCCTATTAAATCAACTGTTCCATCAGACATTCCCGGTTTTCCCGGAATTCAGTCTCCCGGATTTGAACTTTATGAAGAAGAAATCCTGGTTGAAGAAGATGCCTATGATGGGGTGATCTATGCAGCGGATGAAGATCTCGCTGAGGTCGCCATTATTGAAGATACCACAAGTTCAACGGTAGCCGCAGAAGCCAGTTTGTCTCTAGCTGAAGAGGAAGTGATCCTTGAAGAAAATATTGAGCCCGTTGCCATTGCGAGTAATGAGGGAAATCTGGTTGATTATGCCAACCCTACATCTCCCAGTCTTTCTCGTCATACGGTTGCCAGCACAACAGGTCCCTCTTTAAGAGTAAATAAAATGGAATTGACCGTGATCCTGGAAGATCCAATTTCTCCAAAGATCATTGAAAATATACGTACAGTAGCCATGGTTGCTTCCCATTTTAATCGTGAACGCGGCGATAAACTGCAAGTGATGACTGCCAATTTTCAAGGAACCATTGCTGACAAGCCTGATGTTGAACAATTGCTGTTGAAATCTATTGCTGAAAAGATGGCAGCCATTGAAGCCCGGCAAAAAGAAGAATCTGAGAATCAACGGATCAAGGACCTTGAAGCTCAACAGGAGCGCATAAGACAAGAGCAGGTTAACCAGGATGCCCAGAATGCTGAAATGGCTCGCCTGAGGCAACAAGAATTAGCAAAACAGAAAGAACATGAAACCGAATTGGCCCGGATCCGCCAGGATGAATCAGATCGGATTCGCCAGCGTGAAAAAGAATTAAGCGACCTGCGTCAGCAAGAGCAAGAGCGATTAGCTGAAGAACGACGCCAACTATTTGAATCCCAACAAGAGCAAGCCAAAGATCGTCTCCGTCAGGATTCATTACGCCTGGCTTTGCTCACTGAGCAATTAGATGACCTTAAGAATCAGCTGTCTGCTGTAGATCTTGAAGAAGAACAACGCTTAAAGCTCGAACTTGAACAAAAACGCAGGGAAGCTGAAAAAACAGCAATCCGGGAACGAGAAGACAAACTTAAGCAGCAGATGGAAGATCTGGAGAACCAAAGACTTCAAGCCACCATCATTCCTGAAGATAATGAAAATTTATTGCCTCTGATGATCATCGGCGCTGCCGTTCTAGTGGCTCTGGCTATTCTTATCGGTGCCATGATGGGAGGCCGTCGTCGTTCACCACAAGATCTACCTCCTGCTCCGGAAACGGCTGACGATCAGCTTGAAGAAATTCAAGAGCCAGAAGATCAGGTCGAAGAAGACGAACTTCCTGAACCGGAAGTGGATCAGGAACTGGTTGGAGAAGTAGACAGTATTAAAAAATCCGTTGTGTCGCTGGCTGTGAGCAAACCCGGTTCTGCCTCCAGTATTGTTAAGGAGTGGCTCAAGGATACCGGCGAAGTTGAAGAAACAGATGGTGAAACGGCTGAGGAAGAGCAAAATGGAAAAAAGAAAAAGAAGGGACGTAAATAATGGCTGATCAGATAAAATTGGCCGGAATTGATAAGGCGGCCATTCTCTTTGATATCTTGGGAGCTCGTCTGGCTGGACAACTATTCCCAAATCTAAATGATGAAGAAATCGTAGCGGTTCGTCAACATGCTTCAAAAGTGAAAGAAACACCCTTTGAGGCAAAAAAGCAAGTGCTTGAAGAGTTCTATTTCTCTTTCATGTCTAAAAAATTTGCTGCTGAATCAAAAGAAGCAACATCACAGCCCTTTGCTTTTCTTGAAAATATGTCTGAGGTTCAATTGGCCTACCTTACTCGCTCTGAGCCTACCCGCTCAATCTCGATCCTTTTGGCTCAGGTACCCCTGGAAATGCAGAGACGGCTCCTTCAGCGCCTGCCAACAGAAGTGCGGACTGAAGCCATGATCGATCTGGGGAAGATCAAAGACGTTCCCCTGGAAGCAGTACTCGATGTTGCTGCAGAGTTCCGTGAAAAAGCCAAGCAGATCCCCTCCCACTCTGAGTATTCAGAAGGTGGCGGTAAAGCCATGGCTGGCTTATTGGGCACCATGGAAATAAAAGAGCAAAAACAATTTCTTGATTATCTATCACAGGAAGATCCCGAGCTAGCCAGGGAAGTGAAAAAACACCACTTCACCTTTGATAATGTACCCGTTCTTCCTGATAGTGTTCTTAGGGATATTTTTAACAGCTTGGATCTGGATGATGTTGCCCTGGCTTTAAAGGGGCAAGACCAGGAATTAAGCGACCGGATTTTGGAAAACCTGCCTCAGAAAAAGCAGGCCATGTACGAACCCAAAGAAGGACCCGTTTCTCGCAAGCAGGTGGAGGCAGCACAAAAGAAGGTGGTTGAATTCATCTTACAGATGGATGCTGATCCAGCAAATGAATTTAGTATCGAGGAGTTCGCTGAAGCCGACTTTATCGAATAGTTACTGACAAAGATATCTCAGCTGTCCTGCACTAGCGAGATAGGAGGGGAGGCGTCCGCCCGGACTGTCCTCCCCTCCGCTGTTTTTGGGCTGAGTTTAGACCTCAGGTACCAAAAAATCGGTCGCCGGCATCCCCAAGACCGGGGACGATATATCCAAGATCATTTAAATGCTCATCTACAGAGGCCGTAAATATGGATACATCGGAATGTTTTGAAAATACTTCTTTTATTCCTTCAGGAGCAGAGATCAAAGTAAGCAATCTGATATCCTTTGCCCCATGGCTCTTTAACAGATCCAATGCTGCACAAGCGCTACCGCCTGTGGCCAACATGGGATCCAACAGGAAGCAGCTACTGGCTGATTCTGAAAAATCCGGCAGATTTTTATAGTAATGTTGGGGCAATAAGGTCTCTTCATCCCGAAAAAGTCCGACAAAGCCAACATGGGCATCTGGTAAAAGCTTTAAACCAACATCCACCATAGCCAAACCGGCTCGAAGTATTGGAATCAACCAGATATCTTCGGCAATAACCCGTTCTATCGTGCCTGCCTGCGGGGTTTCAACGACCAACTCAACGGTGTTCAAGGCTTCAGTTGCAGAAACCAGCACCAATGATGACAAGCGCTGAGCAACTTCCCTAAATCGTTGGTTATCAGTGTCTTTACTTCTGAGTATGGCTAGATTGTGCGAGACGAGAGGATGAGATTTCAACTCAGTAACTTGGGACAACAGGCTCTCCGAACTTATGGTTTGTATTACTTGGACTAAAAGTAATCCTGAACGAAAAAAAATCTACGCCTAATCTAGAGTTACTTCAGAATGTTTTGGTGCACTATTTATTTTTTTGCTCGCAAAAGAGAGCCGCAAAATCTTGCGCTTTCACTAAAACAATGCCCTGTCACCACCAGGAGACATAAACTGTTATTTCAATCAAACCTAATACCTTCTGTTTGCAGTATGTTCAACCTTTAGATCCTGAAGTTGCTGGGCTTTGGGACGAATGAGGATATTCAACCCACCCCAACGTCCCATGGGTGTCCAGGAGATGGTCATCTTCCAACAGTGTAGATCACGTGTAACGCCTACTGATCCACTCACCAGCTTTTTGTCTATCAGGTCAAATCTGGGGTTATAGGTAAGCCCCCAGTTCTCTGAGAGATTGAACTTGAACGAGGTCCCCAGGTTAAAGGTTTGCTTTGCCTCCTCCAGAGGATTGTGATGATTGTAAGAGTAGCTAAAACTAAAGTTGGCTGTCCAGGCTGGCTGACCACCCTTGCTTCCTGTGGATTTCCGGGCCTGATCCTGGATAAAGTCTCCAACCATTTCGGTCTCCACGCTATCTGCTGCTATCAGATCTTCACCTTGAGCAGACCGCAGACCACCCGGTGCATCCCCCTGCAGTCTAAAACCGAAGCTGAAACCAGCACGAGTCATCCGGGGTGAACGAAAAGTATTAATCTTGTGATTCCCCGTTGAGTCTCGTTCATAAAGTTCGAAAGTGGTTCGAGGACTTAATTTGAAATTCTTCCCCAGGTTGATCTTAAAACTACTGTTAATATCAGATGCTTTTAATGAATCAGCTTTAAAATTATAGGAGCCGCCAAGTCTCCAGGTGAAGAATTGCGACTTACTTTCAACATCATTTCTAAACATTTTGTAATCAAAAACGTTGTTCAAGCTGTAGCTCATACTCAAAGCATCTCTACCAGGGGTAGCACCCAGGTCACTGCCAACAAACCGGTCGAAAGTATGAACTGCACCCGTGGTGTCTGTCAGCGTTTTTGTATAGCCCCAGAAATCCGTAGAAAAATCCGGGGTGTAATTAAGCGAAATCGATGGTGTCAGCGTATGACGAATAGCTTGAATGGGTCCCAGATGCACAGGAAAAATGCCATACAGTTTGGTGTTCAGGCTAGCCCTGGTGCTAAAGGTTCCCCGTCTGATAAATCCCTCGATCTCCCGGGTCTCGAGAGCATCATAACCTGTATCCACTATTGCATATCCGTTATCATCCAACACAGGATCCAAGTATCGAAAACCCCAGACATCTTTATAACTCACTGAGCCCACCAGCTTAATAACCTTCATCACAGGAGTGTCTCCAGAGAGGCTCAGACTGTGATTCCAGGTACGAGTATCTACAATATCTTCTTCCCATAGGAGACTGTCTACAGAGGTTGAGTCCGGATTATCATAGGAAAGATAACTCCAATTTCGCTTATTGTTAAAGGTGTTGTTATAGCCCCAGCGAAAGCTGTTATACCAGTGTTTCTCATTCCCCTTGATTGGAATAACTGCCGAGGAAGACCGACTGAACCTGAAAGAAGGCAGCGCCAGTCTTGGACCAGTAAGCTTGATCCCGGCGGACTCTGGGGACTCACCGATACGACGAGTTACCTGTAGATTTTCATCATAGGTTCCGCTGAGAGAAATGGTGCTCTTGATCGATTCAAACTTTTTATTGATGGATATCCCGGAATGCAATTTCGTATTCAGACGTTCATCCTGATTATGATTATAGATTCTATCAAAATTTGCATCTCCAGAAAGTTTTCCGTTTGCTCTAATAGAAAAACTGGGGTCTATGGTCTGATTATGATTGAAATTGAGTTTCCATTTCCAGTTTATCGGATCATTCAAGGCATTGCGTTCTGAAACCATGGACGCGTCTATTTTACCATTGATGCGATAGCGCTTCTTGTAACGCAATACGCTCCTCAGGTTAAACTCCTCATACTGATCCCAAAAGGTCCCGGTCATTTTTAAATCTGAATAATCACTCATGGCCCAGTAATAGCCAAAGCCCTTGATAGCACGACCACCATTATTGGGACGATAGTCATAAGAGGGTAAAATAAAGCCCGATGTGCGTCCCTTTTTCTGAGGAAACACCGCAAAGGGTAGAGCAAAAACAGGAATCTCTGCAATATACAAAACCACCGGCTTGGCAATGATGATCTTGTCAGTCAGAAGCTTCATCTGCTTGCTGTAGAAATAAAAATGGGGGTGTTCCTCCAGGCTGCAGGTCGTGTAATAGCCATCTTTCATGAGATAGACATCCTGATTGACCCGGGTGACTTCTTCGCCAAAATAGTTTCCATCTTCCATCTTCGTGCGACCGGCAATTACTTTTCCACGCTGGGTTTGCAGGTCATAGACCATGGTTTTACCCCTGAAATCCTCTTGCCCGGCTTGTTTCAACACGGGGAGATCCATTGAACCAACCGTATCCACCAGACTGCGCGCTCTTAAGAGATTCTGGCGCCAATACACCCCGACTTGACCGGCATGCATGGACATGTCGCCATAGTTAATGCTGGCGTTTTCCCGGAGCAATGTGGTTTCATGCTGCATGTTATATGCGATATGCTCTGCTTTATAATCAATGGGAAACTCAATATCAGCTGCTTGGGGAGCCGGGTTGAATTTGCCCTCTGCTCCCCCGGTAACCGTAATGTCAGAAATGCTGGAATCAGACAATAAAATGAACAAGGTGTCACCACTAACTTTATTTGAACCTTTAAATCGATCCTCTTCTATTACATTGAAAAATGAGGTCGCCATTTCCATCAACGTAACCGTATGGGGTTGCCCATCCAGAAATTCAACGGCCATGATCTCCCCGTCCAACCAGTCAGTATAGCTGGTATCTCCCAATTGCTTCTCTTGAGTAAAGTGGGGGTTTTCGGGGACGTAGACCGAGGTCAGTTCGCCATCCTGCATATATAGATTAAAGATATCACCACTCAGTAAATAATCGTCTTCTCGCAATTCGGGGTCATCCCGCATGATGGCCACATCATCATCCCGCATATAGACAGCCTGCCCGCATGTCCCTACAGCATCACCGTTGGTCAATTTTACATTTTGCCAGGCGAAGAAATAGCCTTCCTCCAGACTAAGGCTGTCTGATTCAATCCGTAAGGTAGTATCTTCATCAGCCCATTTTATAAATTCAGCATCACCGTAACTGAGCAGAGAATCTTTTCCGGAGTAGTACAACAAGTGTTCACCGTAAACACTAAGGCTATCAGTGTCGTTGATCATGCTGGCTTGCCCCAGGGCATCACCCAGTTGAGTCTCTTCATAATAGTAAATGGTATCGGCTGTCAGTGTAGAACCGCTATCGATTAAAACCGGAACCCCTGTTGCCAATACTTTTTTCAGATCAATGTAATAACCCAACTTTTCGGCTGTGACCAGGTAGGGATCATCTTCGAACTGAGCGTCTCCCAATAGTTCGACATATTCTCTGTCGCCATAATAATGGGCTGTTTTTCCATGGAGGCGTGAATCGGGAGTTATAATGACGACTTGACCACTGAGAATTGCTTCATCCTTTTCCATCTGAAATTCAGCCAGTTCGCAAGTTAGAATGGCATCCCCTCGCCGTAATTTTACATCTCCAACCAGCCGTCTATATGTTTCACCATTACGCGTGAATGACTTGATCTTATCAGCCCTGATCAGTTCCAGCTTTTCCCCTTGAGCAGCCCAAAGCGATGAGATGCTGAAAAGCAGTATCAGACAGATCCAGCCGGGGTTGAAACGTGGACTTCTATTGGTGACAGGCATCAGAGATTGTATGGCTTATGATTCAGAAGGTTCCTGAGCCCCATCGAAGGAAGGTTCCTGAGCCCCGTCGAAGGACGGTGTCTTGTTCTCAAAACGTTTGCCCCAAAGTTTCACCAGACGTTCGTATATCCGTTTTTCAATACCTTCGGTGCTGGGGTGGTAAAACTGTCTGGTCTTTAGATCATCCGGGAAATAATTCTGCCTTGTAAAATGTCCCGGAGCGTCATGGGGGTACCGATAGCCTTTTCCATAGTCCTGTTCTTTCATAAGGCTGGTTGGTGCATTCCTTAGATGTAATGGAATTGATCGGGCGCCCTCTTCCCGAACAGTGTTCTGGGCGCTGCGCAGAGCCAGATAGCTGGCATTGCTTTTTGTGGTGGATGCCAGATAAGTTGTGACCTGAGATAAAACAATGGCTCCTTCTGGTAAACCAATAGCATGCACAGCCTGAAATCCGGATGTTGCCAGAGTTAAAGCCTGGGGGTCAGCATTTCCAATATCTTCAGATGCCAACACAATGAGTCTGCGGGCAATAAATAGAGCATCCTCGCCCCCTTCCAGCATGACCGACAGCCAGTAAAGAGCAGCATCAGGATCACTGCCCCTCACGCTTTTGATAAATGCTGAGATGGTATCATAGTGATAATCTCCGGTTTTATCGTAAAGCTGATGTTTGTTCTGCAGGGCTTCCCGAACATGTATTTCGGTGATGGTAATGGTTTGATCTTCTTCCCGATCCGGAGTGGCCACAGAAACACTGATCTCAAGGGCATTCAGTAAACGACGGGCGTCACCTGAGATCGACTCGAGCAGAAAATCTTTGGCATCATTCTCAAAAATGATCTTTTGGGTGCTGAGAAAGAGGTCGTCTTTGAGGGCGTGCTCTAAGATCAATTTGAGGTCTGCTTTGTCGTGGGGCTTTAGTTTCAGGACCTGACAGCGGCTCAGAAGCGGAGAGATCACTTCAAAGCTGGGGTTTTCGGTGGTGGCACCAATCAGGGTGATCACACCGTGTTCCACTGCCTGGAGCAGGGCGTCCTGCTGTGCCTTGTTAAACCGATGGATCTCGTCAATGAACAGGATGCTTGGTTTACCCATTTCCCGTGAGGCTTTAGCTTTTGCCAGCGCGACCCGAACATCTTTGACGCCAGCAGAAACAGCCGACAATTCAAAAAACAAAGCCTCACTTTGACCCGCGATGATTTTGGCCAGGGTGGTCTTACCACTTCCCGGGGGACCCCAGAGAATGATCGAAAAAAGCCTGTCCGACTTGAGTGCTTTGGCAAGCAGCCGATCTGTATCAACCAGATGCTGCTGCCCCAGAAAAGCTTCCATGGTGTTCGGTCGCATCCGTTCGGCCAGGGGTGGCAGAGTGCGGGGGTTTTTTGTGTTGTTAAAAAGACTCATGGCTTTAAAATTAACCGTTTTAGATGCAGGAAAAAGGTGCAAATCATCTCCAGACGCTTTCAAAGATTTTGTTACAAAATTAGGGCGATCTGTCTAATATTAAGAGAATTGTATTCGTGGTTATTAAACCATATATCAGAAGGGATTAGATCATGTCAACCTTTTCAAAAAGCTTACCTTTGTTATTGTTCGTCTCTTTGGGAATATCCCAAACCCAGCTCACCGTTTACAATCATGGGCAAGCCCTGGTAAAAGAGCAATTCACACGTCAACTTCCAGAGGGAGTTTCTGAGATCGAGATCGAGAATGTTGCTGAGACCCTGAACCCTTCTTCCGTGAAATTGAGTTCCAAACAGGGGCTTCAGATTCTGGAACAGAATTATCGTTACGATCTGGTCAACCAGAATAAACTTTTGAAAAAATATCTGGGGGCTGAAGTCACGGCTATCTTGCAGAACGACAAAAAAACCAGTGGAGAACTCCTAAGTTACGATAAAACCACGTTGGTACTTAAAACCCGTTCTGGTATAGATATCATTCAACGCAATTATATCGGCTCAATCAAGTGTCCCGCTCCCAAAGAACGTCTGTATGTTCGTCCAACATTATCCTGGTCTATCAACTCACAAAAAGCGGGGAAATATGATCTTGATCTTTCCTATTTGACAAGTGGCATTTCCTGGCGAGCTGAATATGTGGCTGTGATCAATAATGATGAGTGTGAAATGGATCTCAGTTCGTGGATCAATCTGAATAACAAGTCGGGAAAAATATATAAGAAGACTAAACTGAAACTGATCGCTGGTGATTTGCACCAGGCTCGTCCTGAAGCCATGCTGGACAGAGTTCAATCCGCGCGTTTTATGAAGGCAACTATGGCGCCTGTTGTGGAAGAGCGGGGATTCTTCGAGTACCATCTATATGACATTGCTTTTCTCGTTGATGTAAACAATATGGAAGAAAAGCAGATTCAATGGCTTAACCCAACCAGTATTAAAACCGCCAAACGTTTTGTTTATGAAAATGGGGGTAGCGCGTTCAGTAATATTCCAATTAAGATCATGTTTACCAATGACAAGGTAACGGGCACAGGAGTAGCCCTACCTGGAGGCATCGTCCGATTGTTCAAAAAGGACATAGATGGTGCTCTTGAACTAATTGGTGAGGACAATTTGAAACATACATCTAAAGATGACCTGGTCACTTTTGAGGTGGGAAAAGCATTTGATGTTAAAGGAAAACGCGCGGTCATCGATCGGCGATCAAAGCAGAATCGGCATCGTGAAGAAGATATCCAGATTACGCTGGCAAACCGCAAGGATGAGGCTATTGAAATAGATGTTATTCAGCGAATTGGCTATGACAACTGGACGATCAAGAATCAATCCCATTCCTTTGAAAAACTGGATGCATCCCGGGTGAAATTCACAATTTCAGTTCCGGCAAATACAGAACAGGTTTTAACCTATACAACGCATCATAAGCAGCGATAATTCAAGCAATAAAGTGGACAATATTCAACTGAACTCATGGTTGTTTACAAAAGTTTTTCATCGGGAATAATGCTTGCAATAATCAACTGCTGATTTAATCATTAATGACCTTTTACATGCTATAGATACAATATCTTAGCTAAATGATGTTTTCTTCCTTGTTTATCATTAAACAGACTTAGCTGGTCTTATTTTTGCCATAGTTTTCCAGCATGGAAACACCTCTGCTCCATCCCATGATCCACCTTTTTGTGAATTCACCTTCATTTGAGAGGAAAAATATTGCCTATGTCTAATTCTGGAACATTGAATCTAAGCACTTTTCGTCGCGGAGTTCATCCAGACGAATTTAAAAACATGAGTTGCTCCAGCCCCTCCCGGGTTCTGCCTCTGCCTGATGAAGTCTTTATACCCCTGCAACAGCATATCGGCGCACCCTGTGAGTCACTGGTTAAAAAAGGTGACTTGGTCAAAACAGGTCAAAAAATTGCTGATACTTCAGCCTTTGTCTCCAGCCCCATCCACGCTTCCATCACTGGTAAGGTCGTAGCTGTCAGCTCATTCCCCCACCCTCTGGG
Source organism: Candidatus Neomarinimicrobiota bacterium (assembly GCA_034716895.1). NCBI lineage: Bacteria > Pseudomonadati > Fidelibacterota > Fidelibacterota bacterium. The sequence continues at coordinate 5,706 of JAYEKW010000109.1, read as the reverse complement.
CGGCAAGGTGCCCATGATCCATATTAAACGAAATGGCGATGAGGATGACTGGGAGTTGCTTACCACTCCTGAAAACTGGGAAAATACTCCACCTGAAGAGCTCCAAAAGATTGTACGCGAAGCTGGTATCGTTGGCTTGGGTGGTGCGGCTTTTCCAACCCACGTCAAAATGTCGCCACCTAAAGACAAGCCTGTTGATCACTTTATTTTGAACGGCTGCGAATGTGAGCCCTTTCTGACCTGCGATCATCGAAATATGCTTGAAGAAACAGATCGGGTCCTCAAGGGTATGGCCATTATGCTGAAACTCCTGGATATTAAACAGGGGATTATTGGCATTGAGACCAACAAAGCCGATGCAATCGCTGTTATGGAAGCGCGTGTTCAGGCGCTCAACCTCAATTTCAAAGTACAGCCCTTAAAGGTCAAATATCCTCAAGGTGCTGAAAAAATGCTCATCGATGCTGCCCTGGGACGCAAAGTACCGGATGGCGGTTTGCCCATGGATGTCGGTGTCGTTGTAAACAATATTGCCACGGCTCTGGCTGTCTATGAGGCCGTTGTAGAAGGTAAGCCTCTGATTCAGCGCATGCTCACAGTCACTGGAGATGCCATTACAGAACCAGGCAATATTATTGCCCGCATCGGTACCCCTTTTCAGGTCTGTGTTGATGCCTGCGGCGGGTTAAAAGGAGAAACAGCGCAAGTGTTTATGGGCGGTCCCATGATGGGTCTGGCTCAGTATGATCTCAATGTTCCAACCCTGAAAGCTACTTCTGGTATTGTCTGCCTCGAGTCATCTCAACTTAAAAAGACTCGGCATTATCCCTGCATCCAATGTGGTTCCTGTGTTACCGTTTGCCCCATGAATCTGGTTCCAACTCGTATTTCCCGTCTGGCTGAAACAGCCAAATATGATGAGTGCAAAGATTGGGGGGTGTTTAACTGTATTGAATGTGGTTCCTGTGCTTTTGTCTGTCCGTCTGGTATTCCACTGGTTCAGTGGATCCGGGTGGGTAAGGTCAAGATCACTGAAAAACAAAATAAACTCAAAGCCAAGGCCTAGTGTTATGACTGATAATAATCCTGCTCAATCTCAGCCCGAAGAAACACCAAAGCCCGTGAAACCAGTTAAACCAAAGAGGGATCCAAGAGCAAAATTGTATAAACCAGATCATCCCTTGATCTTGGCATCCTCACCTCATTTCCATGTTAAAGATACCGTTCCAACGATCATGTGGAATGTCATTCTGGCTTTGATCCCGGCTACTGTAATGGCTTTGATCTATTTCCAGTGGGCTGCAGCAGGAATCATCCTTAGCAGTGTTCTGGCGGCCGTCGTTTCAGAAATGATCGTGAATCGGATCAAAGGAGAGGCTTTTACCATCCCGGATGGCTCCGCAGCTATTACCGGTTTATTACTGGCCTTGACCTTACCCCCGTCTTTCTCTATTGGCGGCGCTGTTTTAGGCTCGGTTTTCGCCATTATTATTGGAAAACATGTTTTTGGTGGGTTGGGGTATAACATCTTTAATCCAGCCCTGTTGGGTCGCGCCTTTCTCCAGGCCAGTTTTCCGGTTCCAATGACCACCTGGACCTGGCCCCTCACTGCTCGTTATGCTGAGGTCGATGGCATCACCGCCGCCACCCCTCTGGGTCTGTTTAAATTTGAAACCATCACCAGCGAATTGCCTGGTTTGCTTACTGGAAATATCAGCGGTTCGCTTGGCGAGACCTCAGCCATTGCCATTTTAGCTGGAGGAATTTATTTGCTGATACGCAAATACGCTGACTGGCGCATTCCCTTAAGCTTTTTGGGTTCTGTATTCCTGGTTAGTGGTGTTTTTTGGCTGGTCTCACCGGAAACTTATCCCACTCCCGTTTTCCAGCTTTTCAGCGGTGGTCTCATGTTGGGTGCCTTTTTTATGGCCACTGATATGGTAACCTCACCAGTTACTGCCAAGGGAGCCTGGATCTTTGGTGCCGGAGCCGGTTTTTTATTGGTGATCATTCGTCTCTTTGGTGGTTTACCAGAAGGGGTGATGTATTCAATTCTTTTACTGAATGCCTTAACACCGCTGATAAATCGCTATACCAGACCAAAATTTTTCGGGGAGATACGCGCATGAACAAGCTATCATTATCTACCCGTATGATTCTGGTTTTGACCCTCATCACAGTGATGTCAGGTGGTATTTTGGCCGGTTGGGATATGTACACCAAGCCCAAAGTGGCTTACCATCGTGAACAAGCTTTGAAGAAGGCCATCGGTGAAGTCCTGCCAGCCCATGACCTTTATGAAACTCGGGAAACTGATGCTGGAACCATCTATATCGGCACAAAAAACGATTCCGAACAGCCAGTCGGAATTGCCTTTATGGCCGTGGGCAGTGGTTTTCAGGGTGAACTCCGTATCATGGTTGGTCTGACCCCGGATCTAAACCAACTCACTGGTATCAAGGTGCTGGAACAAATCGAAACACCTGGTTTGGGCACCAAAATCGTGGTTGATCCCTCTAATAAGCAAAATGTTTACTGGTTTCCAGATCAATTTAAGGGAATTCATGTTGATCCTGAAATTGTGGTTGTAAAAAATGCCAAGCCCAGTACAAATTTTGAAGTTCAGGGCATTACCGGTGCAACGATTTCTTCTATTGCAGTCACTGACATCCTAAACAAACGCATTATTGAAATGAAAGCCATCCTGACAAGCAAGGGAGGATCTGAATCATGAGCACGTCAGTATCTCTGAAAACTGAATTTGTCAAAGGTCTCTGGAAAGAAAACCCTGTTATAGCCAGCCTTTTGGGTCTGTGTCCCACTCTGGCTGTAACCAATGCGGCTATGAATGGCCTGGCAATGGGTCTGGCAACAACCTTTGTTTTATTGATGTCTAGTTTGATGATCTCAGCCTTGCGTAATTTTATTCCTTATCAGGTCAGGATCGCAGGCTATATCGTTATCATCGCTACTTTTGTGACGGTAGCCGATCGTTTTCTGGCTGCCTTTTTTCCAGAGATCAGTGCCACTCTGGGACCTTATATTCCCCTGATCGTAGTGAATTGTCTGATCCTGGGTCGCCAGGAAGCTTTTTCATCCCGAAATGGGATCGGGCGATCCCTGGTTGATAGCCTGGGCATGGGTCTGGGCTTTATCTTTGTGCTGGTGGTTCTGGGGATCATCCGGGAGATTTTGGGATCAGGAAGTATTTTCGGATTCACGGTCATGGGTGATTGGTTCACCCCCTGGATGGTCATGATTCTACCACCTGGTGCTTTTCTCACACTAGGTCTCCTGATTGCTCTGGCAAACTGGTATAATGACCCGTCTTCGCTTTTCCGTTTTCGATTCCCGCAACGTCAAGGTACAGCAGCTACGCCGGGGTCTAATGATCGGAGGGCAACAGCATGAGTTATTTCCTGCTTTTCTTTTCTGCAGCCATTGTCAACAATTTTGTCCTCTCCTATTTTCTAGGAATCTGTCCCTTTGTGGGCGTTTCAAAAAAGGTGTCATCAGCTGTATCCATGGGTTTGGCTGTTACTTTTGTCATGCTCATTTCTTCTGTGGTCACCTGGTTGATCTATCATCTCCTGTTAGTGCCTTTTGAAATGGAAATCCTGGAGTATGTCAGTTTTATTTTAGTGATTGCTTCATTGGTACAGTTGGTGGAAATGTTCATCCGCAAAGTGAGCAAACCTCTTTACGATACCATGGGAATTTACCTGCCTTTAATTACCACCAATTGTGCTATTCTGGGGTTAGCCCTTTTCTCAGTACTCCGAAATTATGGTTTTCTCGAGAGTGTGGTTTTTGGTCTTGGAGCCGGTGTGGGTTTCACGTTGGCGCTGGTGATCATGGCTGGTATCCGGGAAGAGCTTGAACTGGCTCCGGTTCCTAAATATTTCCAGGGAGCAGCCATCACCATGATCGTGGCCGGCGGGTTAGCCCTGGCTTTCATGGGTTTCGCAGGGATGATCTAATTGTTTGCCACGAAGTCACAAAGACACTAAACTTTTTAAGCCCTTTGTGTTTTCGTGTCTTTGTGGCCATAATATTTGCTTTATTAATGTTTGACGAAACCGCAAAAAGTATTTGAAAAAACATGAATATCGACTTAACTACAATAATTTTAATAGGTTATGGAAATATGGCGTATGTTTATAATAATCAACACTTTGCGGCTCTGCGCGCCCTGCGAGAGGGACTTTTTGCGAGGCCGTCAATGCTTAAGGAATTAGAATAATGGATCTTGCATCAGTCACAATCTCAATGATCAGCATGGGTGGTATGGGGGCTTTGTTTGCCACCGGCCTGGCCGTTGCCAATAAGAAATTCCACGTAGAGGAAGATCCCAGGATTTCTCAGGTACTGGACGCACTCCCTGGCGCCAATTGTGGTGGTTGCGGACTCCCTGGTTGCGCAAGTTTTGCCAACACTATTGTTAATGGCGAGATAGGCCTTGGTGGTTGCCCGGTATGCAATGATGATGCTCGGGAAACCATCGCCGGTATCCTGGGTCTGGAAGCTGCCAAGGGCGAAAAGATAGTGGCCCGGGTTTTATGCCAGGGTGGTAACTATGAAAGCGCTAGCAAAGGTGATTATCTTGGTATTGAAAAATGCACGGCTGCCCACATCACCGGTGGTGGTGACAAGCTTTGTCTCTACGGGTGTCTTGGCTATGGTGAATGTGTAGACTCCTGTCCCTTCGATGCCATGTATATGAGTGAAAATGGCCTGCCGGTCATTATTGAAGATAAATGTACCGGTTGCGGCAATTGTGCCGAAGCTTGTCCTCGGGATATTATTGAAATGCATCCTGTTTCAGATACAGTCTTCATTGCCTGTAAAAACCAGGATAGTCCAAGAGATGCTCGCAAGGTCTGTACCAGAGCCTGTGTTGGCTGTTCTCTGTGTGTACGAGGTGTTGATGAAGGCCTGATGACCATGGAAAACAATCTGGCCAGAATTGACTATCATCTTTATGGTCAAACCCATGAACTACCTACCGCAAAATGTCCCACCCAGGCCATTGTTCTCATGGAAAGTGTGCCGGAAGATGATCCCTCAATAACAACCCGGGTTGTACATGAAAAAGAAGCGCTCAGTGCCTAACGGAAAGTTGGAAACTCATGCTTTTTAATGGGGAAACTGGTATTGTCCAAGCGCTGGATGATACCCAAATAACTATCGCCTTCTCAGTCAGAAATGCCTGTGATAACTGTAGTTTGAAAGTGATTTGCTCTCCAGGAAAACAGTCCGGCCAAAGCCTTACCATGCCAAATTCTGGACACTTTTCAATCGGTCAAAGAATTCGAATAGAGGAAGGGTCAAATTTAGAACTTCACCTGGCTTTAACTCAATTTGGACTTCCCCTGCTCTTATTTTTGAGTGGTCTTATCTTAGGTTATATTTTGCCTCAGTCGTTGTTTCCAAAAGAATTGATGGCTTTTTTGACAGCCTTGCTTGGCTTAGGTATCAGTTTTTTTGTTGCCCGTCGGATGGTACAACGGATCACGGATAGTATTCCTGAAAAGTACCTCAGGATTGTTGCTCTGAAGGATTAATGCTTTTTTATTTACGGTTCTTCCCCTAAATGCGTACCTGGAACCATAGCAAGAAAAATTGTGTGGGCAAACGATGTTAGGAATATTTACCAGGCATATAACAATCCCGGAGGGATTAAATGCGAATAGCTACGGGTGCAAC
>JAYEKW010000108.1 GCA_034716895.1 Candidatus Neomarinimicrobiota bacterium | reverse complement strand
AATTGCTTCGCAATCACTCAGGGTCCTTGCGTGAGCTGGATGTTGTGAAAAGGGCATATCCAGAAATCTGTGTAAATGGCATTATTCCTTAATCATTCTATCTTCAAAAAGTACAGCAAAATGATACAGCGCCAATCTGTGAATTGAAAAACCTTAGAGTTATTCGCGACGATCGTCTAATAGTCACGCATCCAGAGGACCAACCACCTCCTCGACTGCTTCCAGGATCTCAGCAGATTTTACCAGGGTTTGCATGGTTGTATGATCTTTATAGAGGGGTCGATCAATATCCAAATGTTCCACATAGCGCCGGATCACTTCATGGGCTTTTTGGACACCTTCGCCAAATCCATAGTCGCGGAAATCAAGAGCTTGCGCAGCAGCCATGAATTCGATTCCCAAAATACCGTAGGCATTGTCCAGGATTTGGAAATTCTTAATAGCTGTATTCATCCCCATGGAGACAAAATCTTCCTGGTCTGCTGCTGCCGGGATAGATTGAATACTGGCAGGTGCTGAAAGGATCCGTTGTTCAACGATCTGCATATCGGCTGTGTATTGACTCAGCATCATCCCGGAAAACATGCCTGCTCCTTTGGTTAGGAAGGCGGGCAGTCCCACACTGAGGGCTGGGTTGTTCAGGCGATTAAGGCGCCTTTCAGAAAGAATAGATACCATGGTAATACAGGTTCCGGCCATATCCATAGGTACTGAAACAGGGGTACCTTGAAAGTTTGCTCCGGAAAGCTGCATGTTCTCTTCGGGAAAGAATATGGGATTATCCCCAACTCCGTTCAGTTCGATCTCAACCTGGGAGCGAGCGTAAGCTAAGGCATCATGAGCTGCACCAATCACCTGAGGCGTGGAACGCATGGAATAGGCATCTTGAACTTTACAGGCAACCTTTTCAAGTTGCAGATCGCCATTTTTTACACATTTATTTATGGCCTTGGCACTGCGTATGGCACCCTTGAAACCACGCGCCTCATGTAGTTTTGGAGTATAGGGGCGCATATTGGCTTTCAAGGCTTCCAGCGACATGGCAGCAGCGATCTCTGCTTGTTTCAGCCAGCGTTCGGCATCATAGAGAAAGATTGCGCTCATGGCAGTCAGGAGATTGGATCCATTAATGACTGCCAGACCATCTCTGGCTTCCAGTCCTGGCACAGTTATTCCGGCTTTTTCGAGGGCAACCTTGCCATCCAACAGCTCATCTTTATAGTAAGCTTGCCCTTCACCCAGCATGAGCAATGCGATCTGTGACATGGGTGCCAGATCACCACTGGCCCCCACAGAACCCTTTTGGCAGACGAAGGGTGTGACGTTCTTATTCAACATTTCAACAAGCGTTTTGACGATTTCAAGTCTAACACCGGAATTGCCATGGGCGTGGACATTGATACGCCCCAGCATGGCACCGCGAACGTATTCCAGGGGAGCGGGGTCACCGATACCAGCGGCATGATTATAGACCAGATATTTCTGGAAGTCCCTGATCTGATCATCGTCCAGAACAACCTCAGAGAATTCACCGATTCCAGTATTAACACCATACATGATCTCATGCGCCTGGAGCTTCTCTTCTAGCATTTGGCGGCAAACATTGATGCGCGTAATTGCATCGGGATGAAGCTCAATTTTTTTAAAATGACGAGCAACATCGATCACATTGTGAATTGTCAGACCTGCTCCGTTGATAACCAGTGACATTATTCCCTCCAGAATTGTGACTTATAAATTTCAGCAACTGAATATGGACAAAAATCATGCCCGAAAATTGGCTTAATTCCAGATATTGATATCAGCAAAGTAGACTTGAATCATTGAGGGATAAGTTTTAAAATGATGATGTATGTGTGGACGCGCCAAGGTAGGACTTGTCACTCTGGATCCGGCCAGCGATTGTTCATGATCAAATTTGTTTAAACTACCCTCAAAATCATCCCGGCTTTGACTCAATGGATTGAAGTTAATTTATGGTCGTAATGCGCTTAATTCTGAAAGGCACTTCCCGCAAAATCGATCTGATTTTTGATCCATCTCTTCTACATAGGTGGTGGATACCATGACGCAACCTGGTTTAAGACAGTGAATTAAACCCATCGTATGCCCCAGTTCATGGAGTACGCATTTTAACAGACGATCAGCAAATATTTGAGAATCATTTGGCATGCCATAGCGACTGTTCTCCAAGCGATGCCCAGATATCAATGCTGCCGAACCACCCAGATAAGCCTGCCCAAAGATATAACTGAGGACCGGGATAAAGAGATCCAGATCCGTTACACCAACGATCTTATCACCTTCTTCAGACGGGGGAACCAGGCTTTTGATGATCTCATTTGCGTTATACTGTGAACGCACGGGGTCAAAGAAAGCAGTCAGATCAAGGTGAAATGGGACTAAATGGGTTTCCATTTGAAGACGAGAATTGATAAGCGGGAGCATATTTTCGAGTATATCCACTCGAGCAAATTGCAATGGAATTATCCTGATTGAGGACATATATGGCGTAGACTCTAGTTGGCTTTCTCAATCTTGTATTTTTTTATTTTACTGTAGAGGGTAACGCGATCAACACCAAGAGCTTGTGCTGAGCGTGAAATATTCCAGTTGTATTTATCCAGGATGGTTTCAATGTGGTGATGTTCCATCTCCCCGATGGATTCCCAGGTAGGTTTTGAAAGAACACGATCAAAGGGAAGGTCTTTCAAGCGAACACTATCACCGGTCCCGATAACAATGGCTCTTTCGATAAGATTTTCCAATTCACGCACATTTCCGGGAAAAGGATAATTCTCCAACGCATTCATGGCGCGTTTACCAATAAATTTTGTTGGTCTATTCATTTGTTCAGCATACAGTTTTACAAAATGTAAGGCCAATAGCTTAATGTCTTCAACCCGCTCACGTAAGGGGGGAATGTCGATGGTAAAAACATTTAAGCGGTAGTAGAGGTCTTCCCTGAATTCACCTGCATCAACCATTGATTTAAGGTTACGATTTGTGGCGCAGATCACTCGAAAATCGGACTTAAGTTCGCGATTTCCTCCAACCCTGGTGAATTGTTTGGTCTCTAGCACCCGCAGCAATTCTATTTGCATTTTCATGGAGACAGTGGATATCTCATCCAGGAACAAGGTGGCACCATCAGCCATCTCGAATTTGCCCTTTCGAGCATACTGGGCTCCGGTGAAGGCTCCCCGCTCATGCCCAAACAGTTCACTTTCCATCAGGTTCTCAGCAATAGCACCGCAATGCACGGTCACCATGGGGAAAAAACGTCTGGATGAGTTCATATGGACAGCTTTAGCGACCAACTCCTTGCCTGTTCCGCTATCACCGGTAATTATGACAGTAGAATCAGTTTCTGCTACTACCCGAACCTGTTCCAATACTTGTAGAATAGCTTCACTTTGGCCAATTATATCTTCCACATTGGCTAAACTCTTGATTCGCTCCTGAAGCGAAAGATTCTCCGTACTCAACTCGATATTCTTGCTGGCATTTCTAATAATATGGGTCACTGCGTCAGGGTCAAATGGTTTACAGACATAATCATAAGCCCCGTCCTTCAAGGCTTGAACAGCTGAATCAACTGAAGCAAAAGCGGTCATGATGATCACAATAGTATCTTCATTGATAGACTTGATTCGTCGGTTTAATTCCAGACCATCCATACCGGGAAGTTTGATGTCAACCAGGATAATGTGGAAGTTAAAAGCTTCGATCTTTCTTAATGCTACCTTGGCATCTTCGGCAGTATCTACGGAGTAGCCATCTTCAATAAACCAGTTCGAGAGTGAATCTCTTACAGAAAGCTCATCGTCGACAATCAATATGGAAAGATTCTTATTCATCAGGTTCACTCCCGTTTGCTAGTTCAAATGTGAATTTAATGCTGGTACCCAGACCTGGAGCAGATTCGATGGCTACCTTGGCATTGTGTTGTTCCAGAATTCCATAGGTGACAGCCAGTCCCAAACCAATCCCGGACATTTCTTTCTTCCGTGAAAAAAACGGTTCAAAAATATGTTCAATATCCTCAGTTGGAATACCAATACCATTGTCCCGAATTTCGATGACAATGTGGGTCATGTCAGGGTTATAGCTACGATAGGTGACCAGATTATCGCCAACGCCATCGACTGCTTCCAGTGCATTGGTCAATACAGCCAGACAAGCCTGAATGATCTGGTTCCCATTCGCCTGGATCTGATCTCGTGCGGCTGAAAAATCTGTTACTAGACGAACGTCTGATATTTGAAAACTATGCTGGATAAGTTGTTGAGTTTCCCGAAGTACGTCATTCAGTTGGAGCACGTCAAATTTGTGACTGCGATCTCTGGAAAAATTAAGCAAGCCTTTCACGATATGCCCACAACGGGTGGTCTCAGATTGGATCATATCCAGATGTTTCAGGATAGCTGTCTTCTTTTCATCCGTTAGGGCTGGACCCTGTAGAATTCGCGAGACTAACTTGGCGTAGGTAAGCACGCCAGCCAGAGGATTATTGATCTCGTGAGCCACCGATGATGAAAGCCGTCCCAGGGACGCCAGCCGTTCGATCTGAAAAATCTCATTTTGACTTCGGGCAATATCCTCTGATTTGGTCCGAACTTTATTTTCCAACTCATTGGACCATTGACGCAGCTCATGATTGCTCTGATTGATCGATTCTAACATGGTATTAAGAGCTAATCCGACCTGGTGAATATCAACCAGGTCATCGGACTTTAAATTTACCCGTACTGACAAATTTCCGTTTGATACGGCCCGGCTGGTATCCACAATTCGTTTAAGAGGCAGATTGATCCGACGCTGGACAAAGAAAAGCAGGGTTCCCATGATCAGCACAAGAAAAATGATCACCAGACTGGAATATTCATAAAGAATACGATTCAGAGCATGATCCATTTCTGTCAGAGGTAACTTAATTTCTGTGACGCCCAGAATCTCAGCATGATCCTGGCTCTGATGGCACCCGGAAGAACGACAGTCAGGTGTAGAAACGATGGGAGCATGGATGATCATACAGCGATTCCCATCATCTTCAATACTATGGACACAGGTTGAATGAATTTCCCGGAAGAGAGAGTCACTTGAGTGATGAAGATTTAGAAATGGGATTTTCGAGGTGTCTTTGTGACAGGCGTTTTTGTTTCCCAGGGTATAATGTTTCACCTCACCCCGGTTATTATAGATTCGGATCGCGCTGACACCGGGAACTTCCTTAACCTTGCGGATGGCCGTGGTTAGTTCAGCATGATCTTCAGAGAACATGCTGCTGCGAATGGTCTGATTAATCAAGCCAGCCATACGTTTGCCGCAACGGGTGGTAACATCTTCAAGGTAGTTATTTGACATTGAAAAAATGAGCCAGGCAAAAAATCCAAAAAGGAAAACTGACATAAAGAGCAAAAGGAAAACCAAATGACCATAGAGCGAACGGGTTTGGAAGATATTCCTCCAAGAACGGGGTTCATATTGTTTCAGTGAAGCCTGGTTAAGCGGTGAGCTCATGTTATTCTCCAAAGCTACTATGCTTGAGTTAGTAAATAGTAGTTATAGTGAATAATGCAGAATACATGCCAGTTAACAAATGAAGGCGTGATTGTCGGTGATTGATTGCAGGTATTTTGAAAAATCATTTTTAGTGAGATGAGAAGTTCGTGGATGGGTAAACTGCTCTGGGGATCCTGGTGTCTGGATAAGCTTATGAAATTTGTTACAGTCTTCTTCAGCTTGAGCAAAGTATTGATCCTTGCTCAGACTGTGATACTTCTGCTGTTCGCTTTCTTCCAATTCCAGAATCCAGAGTTCATTTTCCGGAGCTAGATAGAGATGGGTATCCTTGATCTCACCAGTTTGAAAAAATGGGTTGATTTCCAGGATCTGACCCTGGATAGGTGTTTTGAGGTAGATTATCCCCCCTTCCAGCAGCAACCAGCTAAAACATTGATCCTGAACCAGGATGCTCCCATTCTTTGGCGTGATCACTTTTTGGATTGAGGAAAAAAGCTGCCAAAGAAATGAATCGATACCCAGGCGAAGTCTACCTGCCGCAGTTCGTCTGTACCAGAAATGCCCATCCAGGTATTGGAGTCCCGGCTGAAATTGGAGAACGGAGTCATCAGGGTAGCGTAAGCCTATTTTGGCTGATGTCGATTCTGAAAACTGGGTTCGGCAACCTCTGATCATTTCCTTGTGAAAATCGCAGAGGTCACAATTTTGTTTGAGAGGACAAAGCTGGTAGTCTACAACTCCAGCTTCCATCCAGATACACTTTTGTGAGTCCATGTCAATCTCTTTGGTTTGACATATTGCTTCGGTACAATGAGGTGTCAGTCGGTTTAAACCATCACAAGGAGTAGACTGACACCTCGTTTCGTTGATATTATTTAGCTTTTTACGGCATCAATAAATTCGCTCTGAAATTCTTCCCAGAACTCTGGAGCCAAGGTTTCCAGGACATGATCAGTGATCTCGCCTCCCTCCTGGAGTAGGACGGGTTGAGCAGTCAGATCATATTTACGTTCTGCAAAAGCCAGGACATCTCGCAGGCGGGTCTGTTCATTCTGGATCCATGTTTGAGCTTTTTCACCGAGAATAAGCATGGTTTTCTCCAGATCCCAACGCATGGGTTCCATATCAAACAACCAGTTCTGAGTAAAATCATTGTTGGTGCGTTTGCTGAACCTTTTCAGAGCGCTCTGGTTGATGGCCTTTAAGGTTCCGCTTACCGGTGAATAGATCTTCAGGCTTTTGCCCTCACCCATCAGCGTCGCTAGATGGTCCCCCCGTTTAACAACTTCTCCGCTTTGCTTCATAAGGCTGATTGAGACAGAACCCGTCAGCGCTGCTAAAAAATCATCGATACCAACTTGAACTTGTCCAGCTGATCGCAGATATGCCCAGGTATGGGTTTTATCAAAGAAGACGCCTTTTGGCAGACGTACTTTTGATAGAGAGAAAAGGGGACCTTCCACTTCTTTCAAGTAATTGTAGAAGGGGATGAGAACCAGGAAGAAGCTGATGATCAATAAGTACTCGATCCCTTTGGTGGCGAACATGTTTGTATAAAAAAAACTTTCCATGATAAAATTATCCTTTACTATTTGCGGTTTGCGTCATTGATTCCATTGTTCTTAATACCGGCATGCGGTGGAGAACCCAACGGAAGATCCAGAACTGGACAAACAGGATGGAGATAGTTACCACAAATTCCATCCAGGTTGGGATATAACGTGGAATCTCATCCCAGCGGTAGGCGATGACCGAGATATTCATGCGGTTTAACACAATTCCTATGATGGTCATGATAGATGCCAACTTGATGATTTTGGGTGTTCCAATTCGAACTCCATACGCAAACAAGAGCATGGGAATCAGCACAAACCCGATCAATTCCACCAAATACCAGACACCCATAGATGTTGTCAGGAGGCTTAACGTGTGATTGTGGACCATGTCGATGATCTTAAGGAAGAAGTAAGCGAACATGGATAGTGCACAGACCCGAGAAAGACCACGGATCATGACATTATGACGTTCATCACTATGCTCATCCATCTGATAGGAAAAGACCCGCTGCAGGATGCTTCCCTGAAAGATCACCACACTTAAACCAGCAAAGACACTGGAAATAAAAAACAGGGTGGGAATAAATTCTGAATACCAAAGTGGATGGATCTTGCCTTTGGCCATGAGAAACAGGGCTCCCAAGCCTGATTGATGGAGTGTAGACAGGGTAATCCCGAAAACTACTGCTCCAATTGTGAGACGTTTCAAGTTGCGACGGGCACGCTCAGACCCCAGCCATTCGGCGACTGTTGGTGAGAATTCAACCATTTGCGCAACGATATAGAGCATAAAATGCCAGGCCACCAGAAACAGGATGCTGCTGGTGCCAAATGAATTGCCAATGATTGGGTTGATGATATTCCAGGGTTTGCCAAGATCCAGAACCAAAGCAAAAGCGTAAAAAGTATACGCCAGAAAACCATTGAGAACCGTTACCCGAATCAGTGGTTTATATTTCTCTTGGCCTAGAATGTAAACCATGAAGGTTAACACATAGGCTCCGCCAGCAAAGGCAACACCAGTCACAACATTGAAACCTTTCCAAAGCCCCCAGGGTACGCTCTGTGTTACGTTGGAAACAGCTCCCAATCCGTAGATAAACCGGATCACAATGATAACAGCTGCCAGTAATACGGTGGGAACCGATATTATATTGAAGACTGTCCAAAGACTGGCTCGCGGTTTCAGCTCAGACTTAAAAAACTTCCAATAGCTGGAGGGAGGAGTTAGTATTTGCTCACTCATGGTCTGCCCCTTCCTCACTATCGGTCCTGGTGGCTTCTCTTAAACCCATAAGCAAAGCTGGCCATAGGATGAAAACAGAGGGTACACTGTATAGAAACCCTTTGGTTAGTTCAGGATAGGGCTTGGTCTCAACATTCGTATTAAAGCCCAATTCTTTAAAGGGAACAGGTGAGAGGTTTAGCCAGGATGTTCCCCCCGCCTCAAATTCACCATAGACATGGTCAGTGTAGGTGCCGGGGTTATCCAAGATACGTTTATGAGCTATTCTTAACAGATCACTTCGCTTTCCAAAAATGAGGGCTTCCGCTGGACAAGCTTCAACACAGGCAGGTGCTTCACCTTCTTTAAGCTTGTCAAAACACATCTGGCATTTCCCGATCTTCGGATTGTTGCTGTCGTATTCAAATTTTGGGATATCGAAAGGACATGAGATCATGCAATAACGGCAGCCCATACATTTCCCTGCGTCCCAGGTAACTGGACCGGATTCCTGCTTTTTCATGGCTTGGGTTAAACAGGCGGATGCACAAGCCGGTTGAGCGCAATGCATGCACTGTTGTTTGGTATAAACCTCACCAACTGATGTTTCAACTGCATTAATGACGGTGTATCTCTCAGGTAATAGTTCACGTTTAACAGAGCTATCTGGATAGTCATCATCACTGGGTGTTGGCAAACCATACTCTGTAGCACAGGCAAACTCACATTCCTGACAGCCCTCACAGAGCGTGATGTCGTGCAGGATGGCATAGAACTCTTCAGCATCAGGTTCAGGTTTGGATTTCCCCAGGGCTGAGACGCCGGTAAGACCAGCACCAGCAACCCCCAGGGTTTTAAGAAATTCTCTGCGATCGATTGACATAAATAGTGTTATCCTTTCTACAATAATGCTTTTTTACCATTCCAGATGAATTAATGATCAGGAATTCAGTATTAATTCTGTGTTAGCCTGGTCAAGAATCAGTTTTTGGAAAGAGCCCCAAAGGCCTTTTCCGGAAAATGCCAGGGCACATTCAGCAATGTCTCCACCATCCTGTAGTAATACCAGTCCACTTTCAGCGTTTGGTGGTGCAAATGAATGAGCAAAGAAATCTCGGATGCGAGCGATTTCAGTTTTAAGCCAGGCAGTGGTACGTTGACCCAGGTAAAGTAGCTGGGTTTCCGTTTCCCAATCACTGGGTTCCATTTCCACTAACCATCCGTATGAATATGGGTCACGGTGAACCATCCGCATATTTTGTAATGCTTCAGTATTGATCGATTTGATCTTTCCTGAGATAGGCGCTGATATCACCAGCTTCTTCTCCTTGTGGACGATACTGAAAAGCGGCTCACCCTGCTTAATGGTGACGCCCTCTTTTGGTACATGCACCGCAGAAAGGATTCCGGTGAGTCCCTGAATGAATGCATCGATGCCAATTTTGGCTTGACCGCTGGTTTCCAAGTGAGCCCAACTATGGGTGGGACTGAAGTAGATGCCTGCTGGGATGGCAAGGTTTTCCATCTTGAACTGATAAGCTTGTTTTTTCACAATGGGTGAAATGCTTAAAGCCTGGTACCTTTTCATTCCCTGAAACCAGGTGATGAAAATGGCAGTGGCTGCAAATAAAATGACTAGAATGACGACCATGACGAACCTCCTTTTTTAGTTCACCATATCTATTTCAAGAGCAGTGCCAAGGCGAATTAGGCGCACTTAACGCAGTAATAACAATAACATAGAGCTGATCACTATTTTTAGGCCCAAAAGTGAAATATGTTGAAATGTTCAACGTATTCAGGAAATATGAAGCGAAAATCAATGTTTAAGCCAATTAGAAAGTATGTTGAATAATTCAACAGATGTAGATAATCTCAACACCTCGAAAATGATTCATTAAAAGGATGTATGCAAAATAATAACAGTATGTTATATGCTGTTGCATGTTACCTAGGCTGCGTACTATTGTTTATCTGTGATTTGGGAAAAGGAGGCGAGACATGTCCATGTGGTGAAAAATTCAACATTTCAAAAAAAGTTTTCCAAATAGCTCTTAAAATAGTTCGGATTTATTTATTAATAGCTTCGATGAGACTGATAAAACAATATGTTAGGCAGATTAAATAATTGTGAGATGTGTAGATATATTCAACAATTAGCCATCTTTTACAACCCAAAGGCAGCTGAGAACAAAGAATTCGGTACAAAGTGGCATTCTAGTTGCCATAACAATAGCTGGTAATTGACAAATACTAATCATGTAAGAGGTACTGACACCTCATACGAAACGAGGAGAAGCAGAATGAAACGATTATTTACATTATTACTGATACTGGCTTGTGTTGGTATCTTTGCTCAGGGAAAACCAATAAAAAATGTTGGATCCAAGAAATGTAAAATCTGTCATAATAAGGCTGAAAAGGGATCTCAGTATAAAATATGGGAATCCAGAGCCCATTCCCGTTCCTATGAGACCTTACTCACCGACGAATCAAAAAAGATTGCCGCAAAGCAGGGATTGAAAACTGCACCGGAAAAGTCACCTGAATGTTTACGATGCCACGTAACCGGTTGGGGAGAGGCTGGTGGATATTCACTGGATATTGATGAAACCAATGCCCGTGCAGTTAAGAAAAATAAAGATTTATCTAGAGTTGGGTGTGAATCTTGTCATGGCCCTGGAAATGCCTACAAATCAAAAAAGACCATGCTGAAGATTCGCTCGGGTGATATCGATGCCAAGAATCTGGGTTACGTCAAAATTGATGAAGCTACTTGTACAAAATGTCATAATCCAGACTCGCCAACCTACATACCTTTCGATTATGCTGTTCGGGTAAAGGAAATTGATCATCCCTATCCAGAATGATACAATTGGTCCAGAAAAAGCTGACCAGAAAGAATCTTAGGTATAAGACGGCTTAAAAAATCATGAATCATCGCGTCAGAAAGCAAAAGGGTAAACGTATGAGACTCTATCCCATAATGATCTTTCTCATGACGGGTACAATACTGTTAGGTCAATCAGAAGGGCAGGATTACCCCGAAATAATAAAAATTGACGCCTTGGAGAATATTTTCTATCCTGTGGAATTCAATCATGGGAAGCATGCCCGGATGGAAGATATGGGTGAGGGGTGTTCTGTGTGTCATCACTATGCTGAAGACGATGATTATACAGGTTGCGCTGAATGCCACATGGATGACCCAGCTGAAGCCAGCCTGGAAGAGCCGACCCTTAATGGTGCATATCACCGCAGCTGCTTAGCCTGTCATAGAGAATGGTCAAATGAGCAGCTCTGTGAAGCATGCCACCAGCAGAAGAAATTTCGCTTTAACATACGCAGGACTCTGGATAAGACTGATATCTTTTCAGTAAAACATCCACATATCGGGTCACCAGAAATAGTGACCTTCCCAACACCGGATGAAAATGAAACCCAGGTTACTTTTCATCACAAGGAACATATTGAACTCTATCGATACGATTGTGTGAGTTGCCATCGTTCTGAGAATTGTGCCAGCTGTCACGACTATCAAGGATCGGTAAAAATGGTTGTTGAGACCCAGGAGGAACACCATACCTCCTGCCAAAGCTGTCATGATACTGAAACAGATGGCACCTGCAGTTTTTGTCATCAGGATGAGGTAAGCAAGGGGTTTAGTCATGATCTCACTGGATGGCCTTTGAAAGCCTATCATGGGGACAATACCTGTTCTGATTGTCACGCTGACCAGAAACCGATTGAGGCGCTGGCAAACAATTGTATCGCTTGTCATGATAATTTTGAGGTTGGGTCATTTGAACATGAAACAACCGGTTTTCAACTATCGGAAGATCACCTTGAGATCGATTGTTATGAATGCCATTTCGATGAGAGTTACTCAGAACCACCTGAATGTCTGGAATGTCATGATGAAGAGTATCTTTATCCCGATTTTTTACCGGGAATCGTACTCCAAAAGAAATAGATACGATTTAGTAGAATAAAATATTGGGAATTCTGATGGTCAATGTGGGGATAGAACCAAAAGAATATGGATAAGAAAGTTCTACATAGAGTGAGAAATACTGTCGGGGTCAGGGATGAAATTCATCCGGGCTACTGTTGTTTAACTAAAAAGCAGCTATGAGCTGCTTTGTTCGAATGGAGATTGTACGATGCGAAGAAAACTGTACCTAATTCTCTTTAGTATACTTCTAAGTGTTGGACTTGCGCCAGCACAGGAAGATCATAGAGAGCATATTGAAGATTCCCTGCTAACTGTGCAAGAGGTCACTGAGACTTGTCTGGCTTGCCATGAAGATGCTGCAAGTGACGTAATGAAAACGATCCACTGGACCTGGAAAGACAAAGCCAAAGTTGTTCCTGGACATCGGGGTAAACATGCCATTGGTAAAGCAAATTCGTTCAATAATTATTGTGTTGCCGTAGAATCAAATTGGGAACGTTGCACCAGTTGCCATGTTGGCTACGGTTGGAAGGACGATTCTTTTGATTTTCAAAATGAAGAGAATGTAGATTGCTTAATTTGCCATGATCAAACCGGTACTTATAAGAAGAATCCAAAAGGGGCTGGTTATCCCTTTGAAAGTGTAGATCTGACAAAAGTTGCCCAAAGCGTCGGCTATTCATCCATCAATACCTGCGGGAGTTGTCACTTCAATGGTGGCGGTGGTGAGAATGTAAAACACGGTGATCTTGATTATGGTCTGGTAGATGCGGATCCATCTTATGATGTACATATGGGTAACGACATGACCTGTACTGATTGCCACACCACAGAAGCTCACAACATTATGGGTAAGTCAATGGCTATCCTCACCGATGAAGACAACAGGGTGCAGTGTCTTGACTGTCATGAAGAGGATGTGCATCGTTCAAAGATCATCAACAAACATGTTGAAAAAGTTGCTTGCCAATCATGTCATATACCACTGTATGCAAAGGGAAAGCCCACAAAAATGTATTGGGACTGGTCTACCGCCGGCAAAGACAGTACAGGTGAAAAAGATGAATATGGGATGGACACCTACTTTAAGAAGAAGGGCAGCTTTGTTTGGGAAAACAATGTGGTTCCTGAATATTATTGGTATAATGGTAAAACAACCCGCTATCTGAAGGGTGATAAAGTTGATCCCGGTGAAGTTGTGATGATCAACCAGCCTCTCGGAGATAGAGATGATGAAAACGCCAAGCTGTACCCTTTCAAGGTGATGCGTGGTAAACAGATCTATGATACAGAGAATAAACACTTAATAATACCCCAACTCTGGAAGGGATATTGGACCCATTTTGACTGGAATAGAGCCTCAGAAGTGGGGATGAAGGCTGCCAAACTGGAGTACAGCGGCCATTATGATTTTATTGCGACTGAAATGTATTCAGGTCTCGCTCACATGGTTGCCCCGGCATCAGAATCCCTGAAATGCAGGGCTTGCCATCGTGGGCAGGAAAGGCGAATCGACTGGAAAGCACTTGGCTATCCAGGGGATCAGATTATCAGAAAATATCAGGATAAATAGCAACGAGCTATTAGATAGCTGTAAGAATCAATAGTTCTCATGGCGCAGTAGCGTAAGCTCTTTTGCTACGAAGACCCAAAAGTCCAAAGAACCACAGGGAGAATTTGTGAAGCTTAGTGTCTTGGTGCCTTCGTGGCTATTTTGGTACAGTAAATGTTTACGACTAACATGGGCCGCTTTACTATCCCAAGATTTTAGTTAGCGGTAGTTAATTAGATCCCGGTTCAGGCGCTGGTTTAAATCATCGCCCGGACCGGTTTTTTTTAGGGTAGAACTATTCTCCCCAATTCAGAGAATTGATCCCCCATCTTTAACATGTGCAGACCCTCATGAATTATTGGGCTCGGCGTAAATATCACCACGAAAACCTTCGTAAGCCTCTGGTCCTACATTAGATTCCTGCCATAATACTAGGAGATTTCACCTTGCGACAATTCATTATCTTACTGTTTACCGTTAGTACCCTGCTTGGTTGGGGGAAAACCGGTCACCGGGTCATTGGAATAATTGCTGAAGAAAACTTAAGTCCCCAAGCCAGGGAAGCAATTACTCAACTGCTGGGACACACGGATCTAGCTCGAATCGGCAATTGGGCTGACGAGATAAAGTCCGATCCCAAATGGGACCATTCTCATGATTGGCACTATTGTACAATCCTTAAAGGGCATAACTATGAGGGTCCTGAAGCCGGTGGGCGTGCAGTGCAGAAAGTTACTGAGTTCACTAAACTCCTAAAATCCGAGACACTCAGTAAGCAGGATCAACTGGATGTTTTTCGTTTTGTGGTACATATTGTTGGAGATTTGCATCAACCCCTGCATGTTGGTAATGGAACAGATCGAGGGGGTAATGATATCAAGGTGACCTGGTTTCGTGAAGAGACTAATCTTCACCGTGTCTGGGACAGCCAAATGATCGACCATATGCAGTATAGTTATACTGAATATGCACAGCAAATTCAATTGGGGCTCACCGCTGCTGACAAACAAAAATTATTAGATCCAACCGTGCTGACTTTTGTCCATCGCTCCCGGGCAGTGCATGATCAGGTCTATGACATCGGGGATGGCAAACTTTCCTGGAAGTATGTCTATAGCAACCGGGAACTGATGGAAGATAGATTGCTCAAAGCTGGATATCATTTGGCAGCGATCCTGAATGATCTATATAAATGAATTCACTACTGAAACTGCTGTTCTCAATTGGTTTAAGTTGTTTACTGGTTGGAACCAAAATAATAGCAGCACCCCTCAACACTCCGGAGCTGGAAAAGCAGTTTAGTCTGGTACTTCAGGGCAAAGCTAAGCAGGACTTTTCTGTGGGCCTGGCTTTGGGTGCCGGTGCAGCCAAGGGTTTTGCCCACGTTGGTGTTCTGGAAGCTTTGGAAGAGGCTGGGGTCCGCATAGACATGATCGCTGGCAGCAGCATGGGGGCTATCATTGGTGGCGGGTATGCTGCCGGTATGACTGTATCAGAACTTTCGGATGTCGCCTTAAATTCAAATTGGCTGGATGTCTTGAATCTTTTGGATCCGATCTTCCCAACCAGGGGGTTTATCGATGGCCAAAAGATAACCTTATATTTGGATGATCTCTATGGATCAAAAGCTATTGAAGATCTGGCAATACCCTTTGCTGCCACAACCGTGGATATCCTCAATGGTGACCTCTATGTAATCAACAAGGGCAGCCTGGCCACTGCGACTCGTGCCAGTTCTTCTGTTCCCATCGTTTTTAATCCACTTGCCAGCGGTAATCGCATCCTGGTAGATGGTGGCATGATCGATCCGGTTCCCATTGATGTAGTCCGTTCCATGGGGGCTGATTACATCATTGCTGTAAATGTCCTGGCTTTTCCGGAAGGCAAAGATGCGACACAGGAGTTTTCCTATCTAAATGGTGATGATCTGGAAAACAGTAAATCCAAATGGCGTATCCCCAAAGCAAACGAGCCATGGTATACTGCTGGTCAGCCCAATTTGGCAGAGATCGCCCACGAGACCGTGATCTTGTCAATGGCACTCATTGCCGCCAATCAGGTGGAATTAGCCATGCCGGATATGTTGATCAATATTAGTACCGGTTTGTCAGCCTGGAATTTTCTGGAAGCCGAGATCGCGATCCAAAAAGGCTATGACGAGACAATCAAAGCTCTGGAAAGCATTAAGAACCTGGACTAACCATCCCAGAGTTTGTGAAATTTTCACAATTCACAATTGACGCCCTCGCAAAAAGTACCTCTCGCCCGCCTGCGTATAACTTCGTGCGGGCAGGCAAAGCACGCAGAGGCGCAGAGTATTGATATTTATGGATTTAGGAGTATATGCGTTAAGTGGTTAATATTAAATGAGTTAGGGTGTATTTGATGATTATTAAACCGTAAGGAACTTTTTGCGGTTTCGTCACAATTCACAATTCATAATTCATAATTCACAATTCACAATTCATAATTCTTAATCTATCCCCATATCCATGTCCATATCATCACGACCACCAGTACCACGTTGACGCTCAGTATCCACAAATTTTCCAAATGTGTAGCTGAAATTCAACTTGATATAGCGGTTACTGAACGTTCTTTCCCGAATCTGTTCAAAATTCTCAGTAACCAGATTATACTCGAACCGGCGACTGTTAAAGAGATCACTGACCTGGAGAGATATACTGCCCTTTTTCTCCCAAAGTTTATGTTTGACTGAAAGATTGGCAAAAAGCATATCGGACATACTGCCCTGGGCAATTTCCCGAGGACTACGATACATGGTGAACATCTGAATATCTGTATTTGGAAAAGGGGAGTAAGTGGCCGTTCCACGCAAATAGTAGCCGTAAGAACTGGTATTGATATCGGCATCTAATCCCGACTCGTCAATGACTGTTCGAGTGACATTTCCACTGAGCATAAGCTTTAAAGGTTCCCATGGTTTAGCATTGATCATTGCCTCAGCACCATAGGAGTGTCCCGTATCAAAATTTCGAAAAGTTGTGACAGAAACAGTATTTCCATTAATTTCTTTTAATTCCTTATAACGTCGCATCAGGTCATTGATCTGACGATAATACACCCCTGCATTAAATGAGATCCCTTTTCGGAATTGAGTGTAGTTGAGTTCGTATGAATCAATATACTCAGGTAAAAGCTCAGGATTTCCAGTCCGGATATTTAAGGGATCATAATAATTGGTGATGGGGACAACTGACCTTACTCGGGGACGATTAACGCGACGACTATAGCTCATTTGGATATCTTTTTGAGGGGCCAGGGTATAATTCAGATGGGCTGATGGAAAAATACTCTGATACTCATTAACAAATATGCTATCAACAAAAACATCTGCTTCGGTTCGGGCTTGTTCGACTCTGACGCCCCCTTGAAATCCAAGCAGTCCGATCTTTTGACTGTAGGTGACATAACCGGCGTAAATCCCTTCATCGAATAGAAAATGGGTGTTTAGATCAATATTATCGGTCCAGCTTGTGTCTGAATCCGTTTGAGAAATTGAAGAAAAATAATTATCCATATGAGTTTCAATTGTTTTGAGACCCAGCTCCAGTTTTTGGTCTTCACCAAGTGGGTGGGTGTAATCCAATTGAAAAGTCCGGGTAGACCGCTCATCATCCCGAGTAGTGATCTGAACCTCAAAGGAGTCTGGCGCATGAAAATAATCGTCTTGTAAGTGATTCCCGGTTTCATCGGTTTGATTGTCTGTTTGTCGAAAATCAACGTTTAATGTTTGCCCTTCGCGTTTGAAAGTTTTCTCCCAACCGAAGGTATAGGTGGTACTTTCACTATTATTCTCACTCTGAGCCAGTCTTTGGTAGATCGGTTGCAGGCTATCAGAACGTGCTCCATTCCTATAGGTGATCAATTCTTCAAAATTGCGCGTCCGGTAGCTGAGCATTAATCCTGCAAAGATCTTGTTCTTCTGATTCAATGAATAACTTGTGTTCAACCGGCCAGTGTAGGAATCAAAATCACGAAACCCATCACTCAATTGATCCAGGATATTGAAAACACTACCAGTATCGTCCAAATATACCATGTGATTCGTACCGCCAACATTCCTAATACTGGTTCGGTAAGCGAGCATAGAAGAGATATTTATTTTCTTATTCCGAAAGTTTATTTGGCCATTGAGATTATAGCGGTCTGGATCTGCATACCCGGTACCAATGCTACCTGTAAGACCTTTTAACCGATTCTGCTTCAGAACTACATTAATGATACCAGACATACCATCAGGATCATATTTAGCCGAAGGATTGGTTATGATCTCTACGGTTTCAATAGTGGAGGATGGGATCTGCTCTAACAGTGCACTGTTATCCTCGTTGGATAAGCCAGAAGGTTTGCCATCAATGAGGATCTTCACATTCGAACTACCCCTGAGGCTGATCACGCCATCCATATCTACATCTACTGACGGAATTTGCTCCAGAATCTCTATGGCAGAACTTCCTTCAGCAGAGAGACTCTTTTCAACATTGAAGATTCGTTTATCAATGGTTTGAGTGATTAATGGTCTGTCACCAGTGACTTCCACTCTCCCCCCGATCAGGGTGGTCGATTTAAGTAAAATATCTCCCAGATGTTTCTCAACCGATTCACGTGGTGTCAGCCTGATCTCATCAATAATGAGTGTTTCATATCCCATGAATTCAAAGCGCACCATAAAACGACCCAGCGGTAGTTCCCTAAGATCGAAATAGCCATCAGCATTGCTAATACCACCTGATACAGCACTCGTGTCCCGGGTTCTAATGATGGTGATGTTAGCATATTCTACAGGTTCTAAGGAAATGGCGTCTAATACACGACCGGTTAATACACCAATAGAGGGCATCTGTCTGTTGTTCCCGGGACGCTGAGCCAGGGTCGTGCTGGTCAATAGTAGAATCAGAGTGAATGTCAGCAAAATATCTTTCAGGGTCGTGAATTTCATTTTCATCCTCAAGTCAAAATTTAAAGTGGCGCGAATATAGAGATGGTCAACCATATCCTACTATTATTCCAAACTTGTCTTAGACAACGAATTCGGGGAAAGGTTAATGATCCGAAAACAGCTTGTTGCCAGAATCAAAGCTTTTCCACAGGTTTTGGTTGATTCCTCCGCAGAAGGGTTGAAATTAAATCCATGCTCGGAACTAAATTCTCAAAGCTTATAACAAGAGCAGGATTATTGATCCTGATCATTGGCCTGATGTGGTCATGCAGCTTTTTTGGAGACCGTAAAAAAAAGCAATATAGACCAATAGATTTTGATCTTAGCCAGGATGTAGGTCCGTTCAATGGAATGGGTGCTAATGTTCCCATTAGCTTTTACAGTCGCCGAATGAAACCGCTACAAACGCTCAATGACCTCGGCATTAAGGTGATTCGGGTAAAAAGAGAAGCAGATAATTGGGATGATATTCTGGCCTTGAGAACTGCCACCCAACGTCTGGGTATTAAATGGGTCTATAGTGTGGATGCAATTCCGGCAAATTTTGTGGATCGGCATGGTCAATTGGCTGATATTAAGGGTTTTGCAGGCTGGTGGGCAGAGGAAGTCGATGAATTATTTTATCAGGAAGTTCCGGCTGATTATATCGAGCTATTGTCAAGGCCTGACAGCTCACCCAATGATTCATTGCCGTTGACTCCAGATTCATATAACGCCCTGATCCATGCAGTACGGAAAGAATTGGATCTACGTGATTTTCAACAAGTAGGAATCGTTGGCCCCAGTCTTTCTACTCCGGAACTCTCAGGTGATCTTGAGTCCTGGTATATGAATTTAGATCAGGAAGCTTTTGATATTCTCGATCATTGGACGGTGCATGCCTGGGCAGATAGCACTGCAGCTGAGAACATTGGCTCAGCTGTGGCTGATCTGAAAAAATATCTGTCCAATATCGAATCTTTAAAGCCAATCTGGGTCAGTTCTTACGCCACTGCTGAAACAAATTTTAACCATGAGAAATATCCTGATCCGGATCGCTATGACCAAATCGGGAATTTGCCTGGATTTGAAACTTACTACTATAGTGCCAGCTTCAGTATGCCTTATGCGCTAAGAGTTTACTCAAATACCCTTAGGCTGCTTGAGCATGGTGGTGTAATGCCGCTGATCTATCAACTATATGATGCGCCCACTGATGTGAAGCACAAGAAGCAATCTCGGGGTTTGTTAGATCTGAATGGTGTAGCCAAACCTGCATTTACTACACTCATAAATTTGATTAAGCGGATACCCGCAAACGCTGTGATAGTGCCTGCATCTGAGAACCTGCAGCCAAACCTGATGAGCTTATGCTTTAGATCTCAAGAACAAGTAGTGGTAACGATCTGCAATGAGAATACCAGTCCACAAACCATTCAGGTTCGCATGCATGGATCAGGACATTCCATGGAGTTTACTCGGGCAGTTGGCTTGCATGCTCCTGAGATTTTCCCTGGTGTATTGGGGAAAAGAGATGGTGTTAAACTCTCCAATACTCAGTTTAAATTGCGCTGGGATGGAGAAAATAATAGTTATTTCTTTGTGGTCACTATTGCCCCACAATCAATCATAGTGGCAGAATTTCTTTTAAATTAGTTGGTCACTAGCAACAGGTCGCTTTTCAATCATTCCGATGGTTCATACCCATTAAACCAAACCTAAGCAATCTTACAGACATCCTTTAGACAGAAGTTTCTCTAAAATAGTTGTAATTGGCTGAGTATGAGGTGAATACACCTTAAGTGACCTATGGAGTTTGCGCAAAACACTGTTACCATTAGAGTTACTAGTAACTATTGACAAAATTCAGCTGAAGGTTGTGGCGTTTTGTAATTACCCCATGCTTTAGCTTGGGGGATTAACAGATCACTAGAAATTCAGGGCTTTAGCCCAACTGTGTAGCTGGTTGTCTTGGGCTAAAGCCCTTCTTTTTAATATTTTTATAACCCCCAGGCTGAAGCCTGGGGTAAGTATCTATAGTAACAGCACTATACGTAGACAACTAAAGCTAATATTAGCAAGCAATTATTCCGGCGCAATGATATTTTCACACAGCCTCTTCAGCCTGGGGACTTAATAAACCACTATGAAATCAGGCTTTAGCCCAACCATGCTGCTGATACATCTTGGGCTAAAGCCCTTTTTTGGGGAGGATTCCAGAACTCCATGCTGCATTTCGATAAACTCAATAACCAGTATGGGGTTATTGATAAGTTACTATTTTTCATATCATTGCACAAACTAGAGATGTCATATTACGCCTTATATTATTGTTATTTCTTACTTTATGGACATGATTAGAAAACTTCTGTTTAGATTACATGCTAAAATGGACCAGTTAAGCACAAAGAAGATACTGAGATTTTGCTTGCCGCTTTCCAGCCTCTGGTTCTCCCGAATAAGCGGCCTTTGTCTGTGGGCGTCTGGCTGTCAATCTATATTTACACTTCAAGATCGGGGAATAGATTGTTATAGATTAAGAAATGGTTGCAACAACCTGTTTTTAAGGTCTTGATACCAGTACCGGTCCCATCTATTTTTCAGCACGAACAAAAGCCATACAAGGGTAGTCTTGAAAAAGGACTGGAAAGCTAAAGATGAGACCACAATCAAATCCTGTTTACCTATTGATTTTGCTAGCCATCAGCATACTGATTATGAATTGTGGAGGATCGGAAAAGTTCTCTGCCAGCGATGGTGTCATAGATCTGAGGAATTTCAGCTTTGATCAACAGATAGGGCTTGATGGTGAGTGGCGGTTTGTTTGGAATAACCCGCTCCCAGAAGGGTTAACTGAGAATTATATCAAGATCGAAGTGCCTGATTCCTGGAATGGCTATCGTTATGCTGGACAAAAACTTTCAGGGTCTGGCGCAGGATCCTATTCTTTAACTGTCCTGTTGCCTGAGTCTCCAGCCCATTACGCTCTTGAACTCCCCACAGTAGGAACAGCCTATAATCTTTTTGTGAATGAGCAGTTGGTAGGTAGTATTGGGATCTATTCCACCGATACTGCTCTGGCCAGCCCAACCTATGAACCTCGAGTCTTTGACCTGGGGGAACAGGCAAACCTGATCCAACTGAGAATAGATGTGTCTAATTATCATCATCGATTAGGTGGACTTTGGGAATCAGTGATTTTTGGCAAAGTAACCGAAGTTCAGCGACACAGGGAAAGCCGATTGGGGCGCGAACTGTTGATCTTTGGTGCTATTTTTGTGATGGGAATCTATCACCTCGGCATTTTCTCTCTGCGTACTCGCGACAGATCCGCTTTATACTTTGGCTTGTTTTGTCTGATAATCGCATTGAGAACATTGACAACTGGAGAGATCTTTCTGCATCAGCTCTGGCCATTATTACCCTGGCAGTTTCTGGTAAAAATCGAATACCTCAGTTATTATTCAGGGATCGCAATATTCATTCTATTCATCAGAGTGCAATTCCCAGATGAGATCGGCAAGCTGGCTACCCAAATTATCGCTGGGATATCGGCCGCTTTTGTACTTTTAGTTCTGGTCACACAAGTACTGACCTTCTCTTTTTCCCTGGTCTATTTTCAGCCATTCAGCCTGCTCACAATCGGCTATGTGATTTATGGCCTGACCTTGGCATTCTTAAGAGGAGAAGAGGGCTCAGGGATGATCCTCATTGGATTCATGGCGATCGTGTTCACATTCCTTAATGATATGCTTTATGTCAGCAATGTAATCCAGACGGGACATCTGATCTCTTTTGGCATTCTGATCTTTATTCTCACTCAGGCTTTTTTAATATCGATCCGTTTTTCAAAAGCCTTTAATACCATTGATACCCAGCGCATCAAACTGGAGCAAACCAATACAGCATTCGAAGCAGAAATTGAGGTTCGTAGAGCCGCAGAACAGGAAGTGCTTCAACATCGGGATCACTTGGGGGAACTGGTCAAAGAACGTACTGAGGAACTCCAGATCGCCAATGAGCGACTCAAAGAACTATCGCGAATAGATGGTCTTACGGGTATTGCAAATCGTCGACGAATGGATGAAGAGCTTGATCGTGAATGGAAGCGCATGCTGCGCGAAAAAAGACCGCTTAGTGTCGTACTTAGTGATATAGACCACTTCAAACTGTTCAATGATACCTATGGTCATCAACAGGGTGATGATTGTCTGGTCCAGGTCGCCAATGCCATTCAAGACTCGGTGAATCGACCTGGTGATCTAGCTGCTCGTTATGGGGGCGAAGAATTTTGCCTGGTACTGCCTGAAACAGGAATTGAAGGAGCCAGTCAGATCGCTGAACTCGTCAGACAGAATGTTCGTAACTTGAATATTGAGCATAAGTCTTCAAAAATGGCCTCAGTGGTAACCTTAAGTCTGGGTGTGGCAACTTTGGTTCCGGATCGGGACAGTAATCCTAATCTGCTCCTGCAGGCGGCAGATCGGGCGCTTTATCAGGCTAAAGGGAACGGCCGTGACCGAGTGGAGCGAAATCTGGAGGAATAGCTGTTATACCAATTTCATTTCTAAACGGCACTCAGATCAGATCAAATAACCATGTTCTGCTGGATGATCTCCAATAGCTGCGCTCGAAAGATGGGTTTAGTTATAAAATCATTACAACCGGCATCCATACATTTACCACGGTCAGATACGAATGCATGAGCAGTTAAAGCGATCACCGGCATTTTATTAAAGCGCTCCTGTTTTCGCACCCATCGTACCAAGGCTAAACCATCTTCACCCCCGATCAATGAGAGGTCAGTAACCACCAGATCAATGGGGGTCGAATTCAGTCGATCACGACCTTGGGCGACGGTGGAAGCGAAGTATACAACATAGTGATCTTTTAAGAATAAGCCAAAAAGCCGTTGAGCATTTTCATCATCTTCCACGATCAGGATATTCTCTCTGGTATGTTCAACTTTAGTCTCAATCTCAGTATTGGTCACTTCATTGGAATGTTGAATTTCAGGAATTTCAGGTGCTGGTTCGGGAACTATAACTGAATCATCAGCATCTCTTACCGGGAATCGAACAAAAAAGGATGAACCCCGTCCTTTCTCACTCTCAACTTCGATCCTCAGATCATGCAGTTCAAAATTCTTTTTTGCTATGGTCAGACCGAGCCCCAGTCCCTGATAGTCTTTCGTATAACCCATACTTTCCTGGCTGAAACTGTCAAAAATACTCTTGATAGCATCTTCGGCAATACCAATACCGGTATCTCGTATTTCCAATAAATAATTGTTTTTATTTTCTGCTGTCAGGAAGAGATCCACTTGCCCTTCATTCGTGTAATTGATGGCATTGTCCACCAGATTTGAAATAGCTCCAGTAAGTATATTTTTATCCCCTGAGATCCAAAAAGATTCAGCTGGTTTATGGTAAATGAATTTGATCTGTTTATTATGAGCAGCTACTTTTTGATCGATGTAAATATTATTTACAACTGCTGTCAGGTCAATTGCATCCATTTCCAGGGTGGTGACCCCTGCCTCTATTTGACTGAGATCGATTATGGAGTGGACCGTTCTGGTCAGCCGATCACTATTACGGTGGATAATGTCAAAATATTCCATATCCTGTTCTGAAAGATGACGTTTGATTCGATTGAAAATAAGATCGATATAGCCCACGATGGAGGTTAGAGGCGTTCTGATCTCATGGGACATATTGGCCAGGAAGTAACCCTTTACTTCCTCTGATCTCTCAGCTTTTTGGGCTACTTCATGAAGCTCTTCTTCGGCCTTTTTTCGATCACTGATATCTCGTGCTGTAACCAGTAAGATCTCTTTCCCAAAATAATGTACTTTATTGACCTGAACATCTTTTGGAAAAAACTTTCCATTCTTGCGTTTACCCCAGAATTCAAATCTTTGAGGCTTCCCATTAAAAGCTCTTCTGTTGGCGGCTCTGAGCTCGTTGAGATCGTTGTAACCATCAGCAGAGAGATCTGCCGGGGTCTTTCCCTTGAAGTATTCGCGTTCATACCCATACATTTCAACCGCACCGTTGTTTACATCTATAAATTTGCCTTCTTCATCCAACAGGAAGATAGCATCACTGGTAGAGTTAAAAATGCCTACATAGCTTTGTTTGGAGTGCTCTAACTCCAGCTCAGCTTGTTTCTTTTCGCTAATATCTTCGATGATTGCGATGAAACTGGAGAGGCCTTCCTCGCTCAAAAGACCAGAGACCGTGACATTCACCCAAAACTTTTCCTGGTTTCTGCGTTGGGTCTCATATTCCCCACGCCAGATATCTCCCCGTTTGGTCGTTGCCTTCAGTTCCCTGATAAAATCAGCAGAATCATGATCAGTCTGCAACAAGGTTGGAAACTTACCCACAACATCATCCAGAGTGTACCCGGTCATGGTTACAAATTTTGGGTTTATATAGGTGATCAGTCCATCGGGATCGGTAATGAGAATTGCTGTTGGACTCTGTTCAACCACTCTAGACAATTGTTGAAGTTGGGCGATCTGTTGTTTTCGTTCACGCATATCACGCCCAATTAGCAGAAAACTGGTGATCTTTCCCTGTTCCACAATTGGGTTAGCGCTGATCTCCAGGGGAATCTCTTCACCAGCTTTTGATACAAGAAATATTTCATAGCGAAGTGTCTCATGATTTCCTCTTAGCCGTTCCTTGACACGCTCATCCATTTCTGGCAGCGAACGAGGAGCAATGAAGCTTTCTATACTTTTTCCAGCGATATCCTCGACAGAGTAACCCAGTAACCCAATGCATGATGGATTGAAATAGCTGATCCTCCCATCAAGATCATGAACCATGATCATATCCTGTGCGATCTCGGTTAACCGTTGAAAACGCTCTTCACTTCGCGCCAGTGCCAGACGGGCTTGCCCAACTTGTATTTTGGTGGCTAAAGCATGAAATTTGCTGCCGACCTTATGGGCCAGTTCAGCAAAAAGACGGAGAAACTCTGCATTTGATGCCAGGGAAGGTAAAACGACTGTTGAAAGAACTCCATATATGTGATCTTCACAAGCAATGCGTACATTGATAATTGGTTTGCCTGTGAAATGTTTTTTCATGATACAAGTGCCACAAGCCTCGTCAGGATAGTGGGCAACTGAAACTTTTGAATTTTCCAAAGCGAGACGAACACACCGGGACAAAGTACCATCTGATAGAAGTGGGTGAATTCCTTCAGGAAGATCCAGTTGACTGGCTGAAGTCTCGTAGTTAAGATTGATGTCACTGTCAATGAGACCTGCCCAGGAGAATTGGAAGGCTGGAAAGCGGGTCAATATTTGGCAGAGCTTATTGAGATAGTCAGTTTCATTAACTGCCTTGTCACCCATATGACCGATATCATTTAAGGTATAGAGCATTTGGTTGAGATGCTCTATTTTGGTTTCAGTATTGAATTTATAAAGAGCCATTTCAATGTTGGAATGAAGATCCTTCTCATTGAATGGTTTGATGATGTAGCCATAGGGCGATGTTACTTTTGCCCGTTCAAGAATGGTTTTATCTGAAGTGGCGGTTACGAACACAAAGGGGATATCGTGTTCGTGTCGCAGACTATCTGCAAAGGCGATCCCATCGTCCTCTCCGTGCAACAGGATATCCACCAGTACAATATCTGGACGATTGTTCTGGATCTCAATTTGAGCAGCTTTTGTATTGGAACAGATTCTTCCAACTTCATAGCCCAGTCTATTCAGGATAATAGCGCTGTTTTCGGCTATGAGGCGTTCGTCTTCAACAACCAGGACTTTTGTCTTACTCATGAATTTTTTCCTGTAGGATTAAAGGAAGGGTTTTGATGGGTCTCTATGATGCCATTTTCACGACGCATATTGAGTTTACTTCCACTTCAGTTGAAATGAAGTGGGAATATTGTCTTTTTAACCTGGTTATCAATGCCTTTTTTTTCACTGCCCGGATTATTCAAGGATCTCCCAGTCGAAATTCCAGCTCCATTGGTCAAAATAAAGGTTATCGCCGGCCCACTCTACTTCACCCCTTTGACTATCGACTGTTTCTGACCTAAAATGAGTTTTATTTGGGAAAAAGGATTCGCCATAACCATCATTAAAGATTATTCGGTAGCTATCCATACCACTTAGATAAAACCATTTTAAAATAGAGTCGTCACTTTTTCGTAATCCATAGGTTATATCCATGGGTACCCACCCATAGGGCTCGAAGTAAATCATGCCCCAGTCGTGCATGCTGTCGTCAGGTGGTTGCAATTCCCAGCCTGATTGCCAGCGAGTGGGAATGCCATTCATACGACAGAGTGTCATGAAGAGCAGGGTCTGGATTCCGCAGTCTCCGTGACCATTCTCAAAGGCGTATTCAGGAATACATTTAATGGTGGAATATTCTCTGGCAGAAGCCCATGGTGTATGTTCATCGATCCAGGCAAAGAGTAACTGAGCCACACGATAAGGGTTTTGCTCGTCACCAACGATGCTTCGGGAAAGTTTTCGCAATTCAGGAGTAAATACAATATGAGGTGCTTTCTCTTGTAAGTAGGTCTGCAGCACATTACCTGGTTTTAAGGCTGTGACAGAGTCTGGATCGATAGTTTGATGGACTCCATGGGTAGTGAGCTCATATTCAACAGTGAAAAGAGTGGTTGCATCAGCTATGGCGGTCTTTTCCATGAAGATGGTTCGCTGAAGCGCATTTTCAGGAGCCAGGGTATGTTGGTTGGGCATGCTTCCTATGAACTTGATCCGTTCCTGGCGTCCGGCAATGTGACGCGGATAAGGTATCCAGCATTTAATGATCTCACCGGGGGGGACTGCGTTGGCATTTACTTCCACGCTTTGTTTGATCCGGATACGCTTGGGTTCAACATATTGCGTTTGAGAAAGGGTTGCCGCCTGGATTACCGCCGCATTATGAACATCCAGATCCAATTTTGTACCTGAACCGGATGTGATCTGTTTATCAGGATGAGCAGCGCTCCAGATTTGTTTCATCTCGGGATCGATTCGAAAAAGATTGCGGGCGGCTCGGTCGAAATAATGCTTTTGTCCATCGATCAACCTGACCTCAATTGATCTTGCGGATTCCCAACGGAGCAGATCGGCCTGGGTGACATCAGGATAATACTCGCGAATAAACTCTACGACAGACTGCTCGGTAGCACCAAAATCTTTGCGGATCCGCTGCATGCGCTCAATGTCGAACAGGAGTGCTCTGCGGTCTGTCTCAGACAGGGCTGGCTGTTGCAGATAATGCTCGATGGACTCAGTTGCTGCAGTAAATTCACCTGTTTTGATCAAGGTCTGGATCTGCTCTGGTGTAGTCATTTGATGCTCGGGTATAACCTGAGTACTGCACATATTAAGCACTACCATCAAACAGATACTTACAGTTATTAACCATGGAAATATTTTCTGCATACATTACCTCTTTCATGTTGGTGTTGAACTTTTGCTTGAGGGAAACTGGCTCTCGGTTAATATAGGTTGAACTGATTCTCATTGACCAGCCTCAAAGGGTTCGAGTCGGGAAGAGATACGTTTACGGGTTAGCTCCATCAGATCATCAATATCCAGATTCGCAATCTTTTCAGCCTGTATAACGGGACCGAATCGGACATGGATCTGTCCCGGGTATAAATGTAGTGACCCTTTGTTTTTCATGGAAAAAACCCCCGAAATGGCAATTGGTACAATACTGGCGCCACTTTCCCGGGCAAAACGAAAGGGTAATTTTTTAAAAGGTAGCAGTAACCCATCTTTTGAACGACTACCCTCTGGCAGTACAGTGATATGAATGCCCCTGTCTAATAGTTTTTTTGCTGCGGCAAAACTTTTAAGTGAAAGCCGAATATTATCTCGGTGAATAGGAATACTTCCAATGCGACGGACAGCGGGTCCGTACAGAAAATAATCCATTTGATCATGAGCCACAATTCCAATGAAATACAAGGGAATAACTGCTTTCATGAGCGGAATATCCAGCAGGCTGGAGTGATTAGCCATGAAAATAAGTGGACGATCCTGGGGGATGGTCTCAGCAAACTCTACTCTGGGTTCACTGCCCAGAATTTTAAAAAGGGTGATGACCCGGCGTCTTAACCAGGGGTCATATCGCTCTGGTTTTTGGATGAAGGTTCGCAAGATCAATATGAATAAAACTGGACCAAAGTAGCCCAGGGCGATCACCCAGTAGTAAAGAGACCGGAGGATTCTCATCTCCAGAAAACATCAATCGCTTGTTTTAAGCAATTGACTTCTATGGGAGTGGTTCCCATTAACTCACCGTCAGGAGTCAGAATCTTGGGGATACTGGTTTCAACCCTGATATGACTGGCCTGAAAGCACTCCACTTCTTTCATATGGATGTGTTCGCCAGTAATGATCTTTGGAAAACTACGCATTAGACCGATCCTTCCTTTGGGACCCAGAATGGTTACATCCAGCAAGCCATCGTCAGTTTTAGCTGCTGGAGCCATGAGGAAATTGGCTGTATAACGGGTGTTTGAGATCTCAACGAAAACATTTTCCCGTTCCAGCACCTGACCATCGACCTCAAGCCTGATATGATAAGGTTTCAGTTTTAGTATATGGTATAAGCTGCCTAGAGTATATGAGATATTACCCAAGGCCTTCATTTTGAGGGCCGTTGCCCCAATATCAGCTACGATCCCTAAACCAAGAATATTCAAATAATACCAGGTCTGACCTTCGGTGGTAAAATGACCTACATCAAATTTTCGGGTTATTCCAGTCTTGATGACATCCAAAGCCGGTTTCCAGTCTTGGCGATGCAAATCCATATCCCGGACAAAGGCATTTCCGGTTCCCACCGGTATCACACCAATTGGTGTTTTAGTAGCAGAGGCATTTTGATAGTATCCGTTGATTACCTCAAAGAGGGTTCCATCGCCTCCAGCTGCTAGAATACCTGAATACTGGCTGAAGTCGGCTGTTCTGGTCAATTCAATACCATGCCCTTGATGTTCTGTGATCAGAATGTCATGGGGTATTTCCAGCTTATCCAGATAGGCTTTGATCTCCGGAAGTATTTTTCCGGCATGACCATGTCCCGCCCAGGGATTGTAAATAATGAGTTGCTTCATGATACCCGATCTTTTCTATTTATCACGGTAAGACGATTTGAATATTTGATCGCAAAAAGTAAAAGTATTTTTGGAATATGCAATGCTGGCTTCAATTCCCCATGTTCCACAGAATCAAAGAATTGCGCTGTCTGAAAAAGTTACTTTAAAGAGGTTTTCAACCCTCGCATAATATCAGTGATTGCGGCGTAAGCACATTTTTTCAGCGCCGATGTGTTGGCTTTATGCTCAGTATTTCCAGCAGCCTTGATATTGGATTGACTTCCAGATGACAGGATCCGTCCGGTACTCAGGTCAATAACGTTGATCTTAGCTGAGGCGTGGGCATAGTTCAGAGTGCCAGTACTGGATGTCTCCGAAGAGATCAGCCCCACAATGGCGTAGTTGGCATGGAGTGATAGCGATTCCACCATGGTGTCATATTCTTCATAGTAAAGCGAAAAGTCCAGGTCATCAATAGAGATAGATCGGGAGATCCGCATGGCATCCATCACTTTATACTTCTGGCTGATCAGAGCTTTGATAAGCAGAGCTTCACTCTTTGGTCTAGTTACACGCTCACCATTGATCTCTTCCAGAACTCTCACGAAGATTTTGATGGAGGCAAGCACATCAATGCTAAAATTATAATTAGCGCTTCCGGAGATCAAAATAGCCAGGTCTTTGGCATTTGCGCCACTTAGTAATGACAGGTGAGGTAAATAGAAATGAATTTTAACCTGAGGATCTGGGGTGGAGGCCGAGATAATCCGGTTGATCCGGACTTGATATTTTCCATCGGCATCGGTATTGATGATTGAGCTGAAATCACCGGTGGCTCCCTCTAGTGATACAGACAGGGGGGTGTTTGCCGCTGGAATTTCCATTCCATTATATTCAAAGTAAACCCGACCGGTAAATGGATGGGGAAGTGCTTGATCCCGTTCACCCTTTTGGCCATCTCCGGCAAACTTGATGAAGCGGGTTTTGTGGATCAGCGTGGCTATTTCGTGACTCAAGCCGGCATCCAGGAATTCTGTGATACCATCATTATCCAGATCGCCATCCAGATGTCTTTTAACGATGGATTGAGCCACCAGGACGTGTCCCAGTGCTTCACTTAAATGGTTGAGAGCACTACTTATATTTCCGTTTTTGATGGCTTGCTGAGCATAGTTGAATCTTTCCCCGGCGTATAATTTGGCTGTCCCGGCTCGACGGGTCATTTGGGACTGGAACTCAGTCCGCGAGAGGGTAGCATAGCTATAGTATAGCTTATGTTTTCTGTCATAATACCGATCAACGATCTGCATCCCTTCAAGAGTTGCTACGGCATAGGAGCTGGAGAGCGAAGTGAAAACGTCAAGATCCTCCTCACTGGCACCGGCAGTTTCCTGATAATACGAGCTAACTTCAGAGCTGATGGTGGAGCTGATCTGCTGGATGAGCTCAGCCCGGGCGTTCTGATCCGCTCTTTGTCGGTCTTCTTCGGCAGAACCACTTTTATCAGCGACACCGAACCCCTGATACAGGTGAGGAGCATGCGGTGGTGTGTCAACCCAGGCAGGTCGCCTGGGAGTACCAAACAGAGTAAGACAGGACAGCATAAGAATTGTAAAACGGATCATTTTTTCCTCTCACTCAAATCAAGTTTTAAAAGTATCGGCGCGATTTTCTAATAATGACGCGAATTGGAAATTAATAAGCTAGAAACCACGTCCTGATTTTCACTTATTTGAGACTGGTTTATCCAAAAGGATCTTCGCTCCAGTCTCTGTCTTTTCAAGTTTTCTTTTCGTTCCTTCAAAATAGCTGGTGCCCGTCCCTCATGTTTATCTATGGGGTGAACATATCCTATCCCTGAATGATAGTGCTCACTATTGTACCATCCAAAATATTTCTCAAAGTAATTTTCTGTGATCTTGATAGTTTCACTTGGGAAACACTCCGGATAAGTTGGAGCTGATTTTACGGTTGAAAACAAGGACTCAATAAAGGGATTATCATTGGGTGTTCTGGGACGAGCAAAGGTCTGAACCAATCCTAAATCTAGAAACATTTGTTTTACCGGTTTGGCCTTCATCTGTGACCCTCGGTCATTTACAACCACCGGCAACTGACTTCTGGGAACATCCATAAGATTCTCAGCCAGAAAGGCATCATCTATTAACCCTTGAGCTTCTTCCGTAATCATGTGATCTGCTACTCTCCAGGCAATAACCTTTCTTGACCATTCGTCCAGCATGACAAACAAGTACCAGAATATACGGGGAAGATCTGTTCTCAAATAACTAATATCCCAAGTCCAACATTGGTTAGGACCTGTCAACTCAGCAGGGCGATCAGGTTTCCTGCCAGAACCACTCCGACGTTGCTTAGGACGCCTGTCTGACATGATCTCTTCCTCAATCAATACCTTGCGTACAGTTGATGCTGACAGAAAGAACAGACCCTGTTCTGCCCCACGCAATGCCAATACCTGCAGGGAATAGTCCACCGTTTCCTCTAGTCCAACATAGTTGAGTAATGCGCTACGCTCAGTTGGTAAAATCGCATTCAAAGTCTGCTTGGGACCAGGATCAAAATAGCTCATATCACCAGTCTCAATTTCACGTGATACCCAGCGTTCAACTCGACGAACTTGAATCTGGAGCAGATCACAGACCTTATATTTTGCAATGCCTTCACCCTTGGCATACTGGATAACTGAAACGATTTCATCTCTGACCTCGAGAGGGAGACGGGTTGAAGGAAAACCACCTTCTATTCCAAGTTGACTTTTTTTTTGAGTGACGTGAATAATACAGACATCTCTGCCAAGGCCTTCTCCTTCTCTGCCAACTCAGCACGTAATTTGTCAAGGTCTTCTTTGGGTACTGAGGTTATTTTCTTTCTACCAACACCAGATTTTCCCAGTGCCTCAATCGCGCCTTCTTCTACCGCTTTACGAATACGTTGCAGGTCTGTTGAGTATAACCCGTTTTTGCGAAGAACTTCTCCGATGACTGCACCAGGTTTTTGACACTCCTGGTAAATCTCCCACTTCTTTTTTGCACTTAACTTCCGTCGCTTTTTGGTACTCACTTCTCCTCCTTTTAGGAGATGGTTCCGGGCTCAAGCAGCAAGGCTACGGTCGCTACGCTCCCTCCGCCTTGCTGCTTGTCTAATATAGCTTATTTATTTTCCCTTTTTACGTCATCAATTAAAAATTGCGCGGGCAGTCACCCACGACACCCTTGCTCTCGACTAGTGGTTGGATACTACATTCCCCCACAGTGGACTTGCACCACCGAGTTATTAACCATGCACGGCGCACATAAAAAGAAGCCACCCAATCTGAGTGGCTTCTTAGTCTCAATATCAAGGTCAGCAGTTTAGCGAATCAACACAGCCTTCTGCACAGCTCTAAACTCAGGAGTTGAGAACGAGATCAGGTAGATTCCACTAGCCGCCAACTTGCCATTGTCGTTTAGTCCATTCCATATTTTGGAATAGTAACCGGCTGGTTTTGCAGACTCTTCATATGTCCAGACACTTCTACCCAGATAATCGTAGACCGTTATGCTGATGTCTGTAGTCTTTGGAAGCTCGTACTGAATTGTTGTACTTGGATTGAAAGGATTCGGATAAATAGGTAGTAGAGAATATTCTGAGATCAATGTATTTTTCATCATTCTTAAATACTGATCATAACCAATATATTGTATGTTGTTATTATTTACCCCGTTCACTGCTCCAAGTTCCAGGATGTGCCTAGCTTTGGGATAGCTACTTGCAGCAATTTTTGCTAATTTAGTTTCTAAATTAATCGTAGCAATTAAGCCACTACCTGGATCTAATACTTGTCCAGAGTTACCAGATATTATAACTTTTACATATCTACCATCTGAGCTGATCTTATACCCTAAATCCATATGTTGTGCATTTTCATTTAAGATCACGTTCTTAAAGTCATGATCTTCAGGTATTTCGATCTCGACACTAATTCCTTTTATGATGTCTTCATTCAGAAGATATAGGTCAATCTTGGGCTGATTATTATCGTTAGAAAAAAGTTCAGCAAGATAATTATCCCCTCCAATTGGTTCAGGTGAAGCACCAGTGACAATTTCCACTAGAAGCACAATATCCATTATTGTGAGAGAACCATCTTCATCCATATCACCAGCCCATGCTTCGTAGGCCGGTGGATCTGAAAACTCCAAAACCCAGTTAATTAACAGAATTATGTCAGAGATATCCAGTTGACCATCGCAGTTCATATCCCCAATTATATTAGCTATGGTTATCAGTTCAGAACTGTAGTTAGCTCCCTGGTCAATTGCAGTGATTCGCAAATCCCAAGACAACTCAAATACTAAATCTAATACGACATGAAAGTTGTCAAACTGATTACCAATCGCATCAGTTTCGGTTAGGTCAACTTCAGTAAAATTCCACGATTCATAATTACTATCAATTAATATCTCCCAATTCTGTAAATCAGAACGTTTATACTCTATTAGGAGGTAAGTTTTTAAAGATGCATTATCTGATACTTTGAAACTTACTGTTGGATTGTAATTATTAAATGGAGAATGTTCTAAATCCGTGATCCAAGGATCTTCTGCAATAAAGGGATCAAATGTTGATGCTAGTTGGCTTGCGTTCCCTGTTTGATCTCCATGACCTCTACCAGCTTGAATTTTTGGGCAAAGTTCACCGTACTCATACCAATCCATATGAAAATCATTATGTGCATCAACATGTGAATTACCAGCATCAGCAATACTATAGGAGTTTGAAACCTCGATATCTGATTCCTCATAAGAAAATTCTACCACCCCATCGCACCGAATTTCATCTATATCATCAACTGTACCCGCCCAATTCTCGTACCATCCTGGAGGCCACCAAGACCAATGGTTTACTGGATCGATCATGTCTAGACCACAATAACCTATATCATCAGCATCAGCAACTATTTCGCTTGCAGTAGAAATGATTTGCTCTCTGGCATAACTACTTGCTGGCGAACTATACATACCATAGTTGTAATGATTATCACCCTCTGCATCTAAGAAGATATTGTTAAGATTAGTCTTAATTTCAGACAATTCATTTAAAGATGTTGAAATGACAAGCTGTTCATGAATTGTTCTCAGACCTTCTGCTCCAGATCCCGAGCTTCCAGATCCTGTTTGTTCTGAAAGATAGATATGGCCGGTGCCATTGTTTATTGTAAAGTATTGAAATATACCAGCATGACCATGGCCCATACCTCCAGCGCGATACACAGCACCACTCATCTCAAAGTTTTCGGTATCACCATTCTGTGCATAGACATTTGAAATAGCAATGATCGCAACTACCAATATCATATAAATTCGTTTCACGGTATTTATTCTCCTAAAATTGATATTTTATAGATATTCCTAATGGGATAAGTACATGCTTATCCCAATGCAGATTCTTAGGATTGTTCTCAATGAATTGCATCGTACGATAATGGCAATTGTAAATAGAACCATCCGATCTTGTTGAGTATGCATAGGCATACTCTGAATATGCAATCCCGGTTGTAAAAGAAAGTGCTGTGTGAGTGTTCAATTTCTTTTGAAGATCAACACTCCATTCACACCCTCTCATCAAGGGTATGTCAGGCGCAATAATAAACTCACTCATGCCGTAGTGAAAAAACACATCAAAACTGTTTTGAATACTTATATCGTTATTTATAGATTTCAGATTTGAAACTCCACAGCTACCTAAATAACCAAATTTTGATTTGAACAATGGCTTCCAATCATACATTGGTATTAACCCAAAAATAGCATTAATAAAAATAGGGCTTTTACTATCTGTAACTTTGTAGTTAACTTCAGAAACTAGTGTCCAATCTCCAAGACCTGTAGTGAACGTATGTCCTTTTTTTGTTGTCTTAGAAATTTGAATTTCACCGATTATGCTAACAAAGCCGGGAAATTGATACTTCAGGGACCATCCAGATTGATTACTGGTACTATTACTGCTATGAGATAAATGAGGAACATATAGGACGAAGGGACCACTTACTTTTGTATTATTTGTCCAACAGTCCTCACCAGCTGTAGCTATATTAACAGCATGTAATAATACTAGCGAAAGTATCAGCAATTTTTTATCGATCACTTTTACCCATCCCATTATTCTCGCCCAATATAACGCATGATCAGAGCAATGTTTTTAGCCTCTGTTTCTGAGTCAAGTAGTGGCCTCAAAAGCGCCTCTTCCTCAGTAGCGCTAAATATTATTCTAGCTGTTTTTATGGTTCTATAACGAATATTAGGATCATCATCATTCAACAAGTCGCTTATGATGGACTTTGTATTGAAATCTCTTTGGGTTCTTAGTGTTTCTATTGCTTTCAGATAAGTGATTTTTTCATTATTAGTTTCGCCATTACTTAAAGTTTTCACAATACTGCTATTTTGTTTTGCTATTCTTCCAATACATAAGTCCAGTTGGTAAGGATCAATAAATAATCCTCGGTATTTTTCGATTTCCGATATTAGGTACGAAAAGACTTGAGGAGAAGGTTGTTTCATCAGTGCCGTTGCGATGATTGTTATTTCACCCAGGCCGTCCTTCACAAAAGTAGAAAAAAGATCTAGCAGGAATTGATTTGATTCGTCTGTCTGAATCTCGCCTAATAACATAATAGATCCTGTGGCTTGCGAGATATCGTTGAGATGTTGGTTTACAACTTGTGCGAGGGGAACGAACCATCGAGCTTTTTCATCAGCTAGATCAGGTGATTTTACGTACTTTGCTAAACACCTAATGGCACCACGAACAAGAAACGATTCATTTGATTCTAGCATTTGTTCTATGAACATATATGTTTCTTCAGTTGGATTTCCAGAATATTTCGCAAGCGCGTACTCTCTTACTACCATATCAACTTGCTCATCAATTGATATTGCCTTTAATATATTGTTCATAGTTGCAAGGTTTGAACTTTGCAGGTTCCTATTGTATAGGTCCTGAATTGATACCACCCTATATCCAAAAGGAGTATCGTTGTCAGCTAAACGCTCCAATATGTTTTCTGTAAAAGATTCATCACCATAGATATGTTGAATATAAGGATAAAGCTCGTATGACATGAACTCTACCCCACCAAGGATAGAAATAGCCGATACAGCCTCCAGTTTTTCAGTATCAGTTAATTGATTAAAAAATTCTATATGAGCATTGATCAGATCATCTCCGTCGTAGAGAGAGTCTAGTTGATTGTATTCCGCAACATAGTCAACTTGTGCAAAGGAGGCTCCCCATAATAGAATGAAACTAAGGACAATCTTTTTCATAGTACATTTTTCCTCTTTTTTTTCTGGTTAAAACATCTCTTTATAATTCCGGCGCGATTTTCTAATAATGACGCGAATTGGAAATTAATAAGCTAGAAACCACGTCCTGATTTTCACTTATTTGAGACTGGTTTATCCAAAAGGATCTTCGCTCCAGTCTCTGTCTTTTCAAGTTTTCTTTTCGTTCCTTCAAAATAGCTGGTGCCCGTCCCTCATGTTTATCTATGGGGTGAACATATCCTATCCCTGAATGATAGTGCTCACTATTGTACCATCCAAAATATTTCTCAAAGTAATTTTCTGTGATCTTGATAGTTTCACTTGGGAAACACTCCGGATAAGTTGGAGCTGATTTTACGGTTGAAAACAAGGACTCAATAAAGGGATTATCATTGGGTGTTCTGGGACGAGCAAAGGTCTGAACCAATCCTAAATCTAGAAACATTTGTTTTACCGGTTTGGCCTTCATCTGTGACCCTCGGTCATTTACAACCACCGGCAACTGACTTCTGGGAACATCCATAAGATTCTCAGCCAGAAAGGCATCATCTATTAACCCTTGAGCTTCTTCCGTAATCATGTGATCTGCTACTCTCCAGGCAATAACCTTTCTTGACCATTCGTCCAGCATGACAAACAAGTACCAGAATATACGGGGAAGATCTGTTCTCAAATAACTAATATCCCAAGTCCAACATTGGTTAGGACCTGTCAACTCAGCAGGGCGATCAGGTTTCCTGTCC
Source organism: Candidatus Neomarinimicrobiota bacterium (assembly GCA_034716895.1). NCBI lineage: Bacteria > Pseudomonadati > Fidelibacterota > Fidelibacterota bacterium. The sequence goes on along the minus strand of JAYEKW010000108.1, from coordinate 882 downwards.
GAAACTTCCGGAATAACCACCTATCCATATACCTTGAAAAAAAACAAGTTGTTGTAGGTTTGTATTGAGAGATCCGGGCGATTTGGAAAGGCCGGATTTATATCATCATCAAAATATACTAATATTATTCCAATGGCTAATTCACCTTCAGTGAGAAAACCATTTTGGAGATATTCCTCCTTTTGCAATAGCATTTGAAGTCTAAACTCTTCTTTCGCCTCCTGAATTTCTAAAAGTCTTTGGGGAGATCTTTCTAAATGATAAGATGTTGCGAGGGGTTTGGATAAACCCACTTTTTCATTAGATGGTGAAAATTCGCCACTAGAGTTCAATACTGCATAGTAATAAAATCCATCAGATCCTTTAATAATTCTGGTTCTTCCCCTAAATGCGTACCTGGGGTCATAGGAAGAAGCGTCAAAATGGTGAATGAAACCTGATTTATCTGCTAAAGAAATATCCCGAAGGCGGTGCATTGAGCTTTGTCGAGATGGATTAAATATGAATAGCTACCCGGCGTCGCTTCCAGCTATGCCGTGGCGGGCTGGGTGCAACCCGTAGTACCTGGAATCAAGAAACAGAACAAACTCTGAAGGAGTTTAACCCTGTCAACCGAGACACCCACATATTGTATCAGATCATATTCTCTACAAAGGATGATTTAATTGAATACGTTAAAAAGCAGGCCAGTCACCATACCAACCAGTTTCCGGAGCAACTCCGTTGCGACTAAACTGGTTTCAATAGAACATGAGATAAAATTTGATGAAAAATATTTGCTTTAGTATTGTTCAACCCCTCCGGGGTTGCAATTATTGTGGTTCATTTACCACGGGTTACACCCGTGGCTATTCTGATTATTCCCCTTCAGGGAATCTGGAT
>JAYEKW010000107.1 GCA_034716895.1 Candidatus Neomarinimicrobiota bacterium | reverse complement strand
TTGACGGCCTCGCAAAAAGTACCTCTCGCCCGCCTGCGTATAACTTCGTGCGGGCAGGCAGAGCGCGCAGAGCGTTGTATTGAGTTCATCGAAATGACGCAAAGTGTTGATTATCATAAACATACGCTATATTTCCGTAACCTGTTAAGAATATTGTAGTTAAGCGGTCACTGAGCCCAGTCGAAGTGTCGATATTCATGTTTTTTTAAATACTTTTTGCGGTTTCGTCAATCTTAAGTGCTACTAATAATAGCAATCAACAAACTCGGAGGAAATTTTGAAACGGTCCGTATTTTCTATTGTGTGCCAATTAAACCCTAAAGCAGTTGTTTACTTCTTTATCGTTTTTAGTATTGCGTTCATTTTTCAAGCTTGTTCGGCAACCCAAAACCCAACCTCAGAGCATATCATCATGAATATCATTCCAAAACCACATTCAATTGTACTCACGGATGGAGCCTATGTTTTTAAAGAACGGAGTACACTATCAATTACAGGATCTGTCAGTAACCGATTGTTTATTGAAGAATACCTCGGGACACTGATTCCAGGTCTCAACCTGATTGATGATGAGTCTGCTGATATCAAGATCAAGCTGCACGCATCAGCAGGGATTCCTCCAGAAGGATACGTAATGAAAATAACCAGAAGTGGTATACTGATCACTGCTGGTGATACGCCTGGTGTATTCTATGGGATTCAATCATTACGACAATTGTTGCCAGTATTTGTTGAGAATCAGGAAAAATCGCTTGTGGGACACCGTATTCAGACAGCCGTGATCCAGGATTACCCCAGGTTTGGCTGGCGGGGAATGCACCTGGATGTTTCTCGGCACTTCTTCCCTGTTGAATTCATCAAACGTTACATTGATATGATCGCTCTCCATAAAATGAATGTTTTTCACTGGCATCTTACTGATGATAATGGCTGGCGTTTAGAGATAAAACAGTATCCCAAGCTCACTGAGATTTGCGCCTGGCGAGTTGATCGGGAACACCAGGACTGGCGGAAGTGGTCTCCTGTGGAAGCCGGGGAGAAAAGCACTTATGGGGGTTTCTACACCCAGGAAGAAGTCAGGGATGTTATCGCTTATGCCGCAGAAAGACAGATCGCGGTGATCCCTGAGATCGAAATGCCGGGTCATTCCTCTGAAATCTTTGCCGCCTATCCTGAACTTTCCTGTAAGGGTGAGCTGCTACCCGTTCGTCCTGGGAGTTACTGGCCTAATGAGGATATTCTGTGTGCTGGAAATGACTCAGTTTTCATTTTCCTAGAGCGTGTGATCGATGAGGTCGCGGAGCTGTTTCCAGCTGAATATATCCACATAGGAGGAGATGAGGCTGCTAAAACCCATTGGAAAACCTGTCCCAAATGCCAAGCGCGAATTAAAGCTGAAGCCTTGGCAGATGAGCACGAACTCCAAAGTTGGTTTATCCGAAAGATGGAAAAATATATCCATTCCAAAGGAAAGCGGATCATCGGGTGGGATGAGATCCTGGAAGGTGGTCTGGCTCCGGATGCAACCGTCATGTCCTGGCGGGGAGAAGCAGGCGGAATCGCTGCCGCCAAAGCTGGTCACCAAGTGATCATGACCCCTTCATCCCACGTTTACTTCGATCATTATCAGGGTGATCCGGAAACTGAACCACAGGCAATTGGTGGTTATACCCCTCTTAAAGAAGTCTATGCCTATGAGCCCATCCCCATGGAACTGGAACAGATCGAACATCAATATGTGTTGGGTGCCCAGGCAAACCTTTGGACCGAGTTCGTTAAAACAACCAAGCATGCTGAATATATGGTGCTACCCCGGATGACAGCGCTATCAGAAGTGTTGTGGTCAGCACCTGAACAGCGGAATTGGTCTGATTTTATGGAGCGCTTGACGTACTTGGAGGTCAGATTTGACGCTTTAAACTGGAATTACCGGAGCAATAGCCTGCCGGTGGAATAGCGCATAATAAGTGTTGCAGAAAACTTTCTGGACGGGATCCTATCTCTATTTCACCTGTTTAAAATAGAAGATCTCCCGGTGAGGTTGGGGCAGATTGTCCAGCCAACCGCTTTCCCTAAATCCCAGTTTTAAATGCATGGCTTTGGAGGGGGCATTATCGTCCTCAGTTGAACTGAAAAACTTACCAGTGGGACAGTGATTGGTTTGGATCTGATTAATCAGTTCTGATGCCAGACCCTGTCTGCGGACAGATGCATCTGTAACGACCAGTTTTAGAAAAGTGCAGTTGAACCAATCGGGTTCAAAGGTAGCATAGCCAACAATATGGTGGTCCTGTTCTAAAACCAGCATGCCGTTTTTTGGAATCATTTCTGTAAAGTGCTTCTGGCGCTTTTCCCGGTTGAAAATGTTGAAATTAGGGGCATCAATAGCCACGCAGATATCTAGATCAGTCATGGTTGCCAGGCGAATGAGTATGTTATTGCTCATACGATTATCCAGTGCCAGTTTAATAGTCCAGATATCATAATTAAAATTAAAGGGTGTATTCTCCAACTCCCTTGATCTTCAGGATCTGATCCGATACATCGATCTTAGGAAAGACCAGCTCCAGTTCCGCTTCTGGCAGATCCGGTCCCAGCTCAAAGCTAAAGTTCTCAGCAGGAGCCAGTATCTGTCCGCTGGGGAGACCAATAACCTGGTAGTGCTCGAGACCAAGTCGAAAGTTATCCAAGGTGAACCGTCTGTTCTCAGCTAATTGAGATCCATCCAATAGGATCTTTACGCTAAGAAATGATTCATCCGGCTTATTTAGAAAGCGCGCCTTGTTCTTGACGCTCAGGATCTGAATTCGGATATCCTTGCTGAGCCAATCCTCACCACTTAGAGCTGCATGGCGATCTAAATGAGTGTTCACCCAACTAAGCTGGCGTTGAAAAACATCCAGGCGATGATTGGGTTCACCCATTCCGTGACCCTCTCTTGGATAAAGGAAAAAGCGGTGGGGAACATCCAGCGTTTTTAAAGCTCGAGCCAATTCCCTGGAATTAGAGGTAAAGGTATTCTCATCATCCGCTCCATGCAGGATCAGAGTGGGGGTTTTAGCCTTTTCGATAAAATAGGAGGGGGACATTCTCCGGTATACGCCGGGATCATTCCAATAGGGTTTTCCCAGGTAGTCAAGTTCCCACTGTGCATAATTGGAGTTGGAGAAATCACTTTTCAGGTCAAAGATCCCATAACGGCTTGCGGCCACTTCAAACAGGTTTGTTTGAGTGATCACCCAATTTGTCATGTAGCCGCCGTAGGAACCGCCCATGATCACCAG
>JAYEKW010000106.1 GCA_034716895.1 Candidatus Neomarinimicrobiota bacterium | reverse complement strand
TTCTTACTGATGGACAGCTCTATTATATCTATATCCGTAAATCCACTCTCTGTTAGTAGATTCTTAAACGGATTTGAAGTATAAGATTTGACCCGTTAGATCACTAATAAAATTTTCTTCTCCAGCCCAATTGTCTCTGTCTAATACCAAATGCAAGTCCTTGCAACATTCAACTACCAGCTCACCCCGACGTTTACGGGAAACACCTACATGTTTCATTCACGACGAGGTGAGTCTTTGGGGAACACTCCACCAGCCAGCTTTGCCCCATTGATGGTTGCGGTTCATCCCCACGTCTGTGGGGAACACTTCAACACCGGCGTCCGCTGCAACTGATAGGACGGTTCATCCCCACGTCTGTGGGGAACACTCTTATATCTAAACTATTAATTTTACCCAATTTCCAAAGAGCAAAAAAATCTACCAACTATTTCAGCCGTTTTCAACATCACATTCTGACCCATTCTCAGGTAAAAACGAAACCAACTTGATCCCATCCATCTCCTTTGGAATTCTTCTGTTTTTACCCCAGGTTAAAAAATCAAAACCTGATTCTGTATTGGTCGCCCAGGCCATGATCGCATTCCCCGAATCAGCTCCCTCACAAACCTGATGCCAGATCATATCACGGATTTTCCGGGAAACCTTTCCCACATAAACTCCTGCCCGAACTTCCAATAACCAAATTGCCAGACGCCCCCTTAATCGGGGAGGGACGTTCTCAACTACGATGACCAACATCACCACTCCTCTCCTTGTTGGGTATCGCCGGCCCAATTGCCTCCTCAGGTATTTCAGGAATACTCAGCTCACCGGCTCCCAGTACCTGCTCAATTGAGGGAATAATCTTGCGCAATAAGTTGGTCTCCCGAAAACTGTCCCGGCAAGCAATTCGAACGGCCCGTTCCGGGTTCTGGGGGTGCTTAGCAGCAATTCTAAAAGCTAGTGGAACAACCGTATCAAATTTGAATAAATCAGCAATATCATAAACAAATGACTGGGGTTTTCCCGAATGGATAAAACCGATAGCAGGCGCATATCCGGCTGCCAAAATAGCCGCTTCACAAATACCGTATAAACAGGCAGTGGCCGAACTGAGACACCGGTTAGGTAAATCACCACTCCCCCAGGATTTATAATCATAATTGCGAGACTTCCAGACGACTCCGTATTGTTTTGCCAATAGCTGATAAAGTTTCTTTACGCGAATCCCCTCAATTCCACGTAGTTGATTAATGCTCCTGCGTTGAGGGGATGGTTCGCCAAATCTGAACTCATACATTTTCCGAACCACCTTCAAACGTGCCGATTCATCGAGCGCTAATTTCGCCTGATAAAGCAATCGATCCGCCCGGGCTCCTCCAGGCTGACCTGCTGCGTACAGTCGCACACCAGCCTCCCCAATCCAGACCAGCAGGCAACCCACTCGTGAAGCCAAAACCACAGCAGCATGGGAAACTCTGGTACCAGGTTCCAGCATGAGGCAAGCCACACTCCCGACAGGGATATGGGTACGGACTCCATTTTTATCTACTACGACAAAAGCACCATCCAGAACATCCAATTGTCCTCTTTCCACATATAGAACCGAAACCCGATCTTTGATAGGGATGGGCTTTAATGGTGGCAGGATTGGTTCAGTCATGACGCACCTTTTTTGCCGTGTTTCCCTTTGATTCTTTTCCTGCTTTCCGGCTCATTGAGATAGTTCCCTGAGTTTACGACTTTACCACCAGTTTCATGTTCCAGTTTTTCCCGGGCACCACCGGCGATGTGTCCACCTTTGCGGGCAGCTGTTTTGTTTTCGTCCAAGCCCTGAGCATCTTGTTTTCTGGCAATTTCAGTGGTGGCAGCTTCGCCCAACATATTGAAAATCAATTCCAGGTCAGTCATGTGATCGCGGAGATTCTCCCGCTCAAGTCCTTTTAGCTCTTTGTATTCAGAGGGTGTCAAACCGAAGGCTGCTTTTGAGATCTCAGAGGTTAGAATAGCATATTCAGGTGATTCCTTGATACCCCGTTTACCCCATTCATCAGTTAATTCAGCCCTGACAGCAATACCGCGCATCCGTTTTTCGATCCAGGCTTCGGAATATCCTTTAGCACGATAAATGGCTTTGGTTCGTTTGCTGGCTAATTCAGGATCTTCGATTTCCTGGACTCGTTCATAGCCAACTTTAGCCAGCCAGCGCTTGAAAGGTTCAGCTTTGGGTGAGGGGATGGATTGGATGATCCGAAAAATGCCTTCGGTGTTGGCACAATCTGTTTTGCGCATTTTGCCATCTGGCGCAATCAATTTCAACCCGTGACAAATTGTCACGACTTCACTTCCTTCTGCATTTAACCGCTGCTTCAATTTGCGCCAATATGCTCCTGGATCAGGACTTTCAGTTAGCGCTCCACAGATATCAACGACTGAAAACCACCATTCATTGCTATGCAACACCCGGCGGACTTCACGCCCTTTGAAAACGACTAATCTATTTTCCATGTTCATCACCTAAGCTCTTTTAATCAACAAAAGACCACAGCCGAAGGCTTTGGAGCGTCCAACTCCATTGAACAGCGCATTCCTGAATTTCGAAACATCAGCCACTTTCAATTCCCCGGTGAAGTCTACCGAGCTAAAGCCGGACTTTGTTCCACGCTTTGCTTTTCCATTCAAAGCATGCCAGTGGTAGCCACTACTCTGTAATTTGAATTGCCCGTGGTTATCGTTGCAAATCACGAAGCCATGACGCTCACCCCGTGATACTATCCAATGTTCTAATGCATCTTCAACTGTAGCTTTTAGAACCCACTCCAACTTATCACTCAGGCTCAATGCTTGGTTCAGCCGGTCGGCATAGCGAGGGTTTCCAGCCAGCAGAGTCGTTAATTTTTCATCCAGGGAGCCACTCACCTGTCTCAGAAGCACTCTCTTGAGATCCTGTTTTTTGGGTGATCCAGGAAGTTGAGATTGTAAACCCAATTCTGAGCATAAAGAGGCAAGAAACTGGCGTTGTGCATCCATTGGAACATCGTGTTTTTTACCTTTTCGGCTAATGATCGGGTTGGCTCGAAGACTAAATTGCAAACGGTCACCCTGTGCAATATTTGGTTGATATACTTTCTCATCCACCTGGAAAATTGGATTATCTGTAGCAGGTCGGGTTGCTGACACAACATAGTAAACAGGCTCACCACGAGCCCCTGAGCGGGTGCCTAATTGTTCTCGGGCAATTTCTTCTCGATATAGAAAATTGCGCTTCTTCTCCTCAGTAAACAAATCCCAGAACAAGCGATGCATATCGTATGGATTTTGAGTAA
>JAYEKW010000105.1 GCA_034716895.1 Candidatus Neomarinimicrobiota bacterium | reverse complement strand
CGCTATCTATACAATCAGATCAACTTCAACCAACGTTTGATCGGGATTATTGGTGCACGTGGGGTCGGAAAAACCACCCTGCTACTACAGTACTTAATAACTGAATATAATGATCCAACAGCGGCATTATATGTTAGTGCTGATAATATTCTGGTCAATGGACTTGGCATGCTTGAAATTGTCGCTGAGCACCAACGCAATGGAGGAAAGGTCCTGGTGATCGATGAAATCCACAAATTGCACAATTGGGTTCAAATTGTCAAAACAATCTATGATGCATACCCGGAAATGAATCTGATTATTTCTGGAAGTTCCGCTTTTCAAATCAAAACTCAGGGATATGATCTGTCACGCAGATTATTTTACTACACGCTTTCCGGACTCTCATTTCGCGAATTTGTTTCATTAAAAACGAATAGAACTGCTCCCGTGTTATCCCTTTCAGATATTCTGACAAATCATAGTAAGCTGGCAACTGAGCTCAGTCAGCAATTTAGCATCTTCCCCTTGTTTCGAGAATATCTTCAATATGGTTTCTATCCCTTCTGGCAGGAAGGCAAAGCGGAGTATCCGCAAAAGATCGAGAATATCCTGAACAAAATTTTATACGAAGATATTCCCTCAGCATTTCCTGTCAAATATGACGCGATACGACAATTGAAAAGATTCTTGTACATTGTGGCAACGTCTAACCCATTTCAAGTCAATGTTGCCAAATTATCCCGGGAATTACAGATCGCTCGGGAATCCCTGTATCAATATCTTGATTTTCTGGATCAGTCCTTCGTTATTCATCGTCTCTGGAAGCATTCATCGGGGAAAACTTTCCAAAGGAAGCCTGAAAAGTTGCTTCTTCACAATCCTAACATCATTAGTTATCTGCAACCGGGTGCCTTGTCGCGCAATAAAGGTATTATGCGAGAAACATTTTTTGTGAACCAAATGATGAGAGTCCATACTTTGTATTCATCGAGTCCAGCCGATTTTGAGGATGATCTTAATAACCAGTTTGAAATTGGGGGCAAATCAAAGAGATCAGGTCAGTTAGATCCTCAGAAAACCGGATATCTTGTTTTAGATGACATGACTATCGGTGACAAGCAAAGGATTCCCCTCTATCTCTTCGGGTTTTTGTACTGATAACCTGACACAACCTGTTTTCAGGGAACAATTTTATGCTTGACTATTTGATGGTATATCGTAAAATAGTTGCAACCGTTTTACGATGGAGCTAAATATGGACAGATCATGGATTCCCCCATTAACTGCTATAATGGCGAGTCACCGACAGATCACAATATTATCCGGCCCTCGCCAGGTAGGCAAAACGACCATGGCCAAACATCTGCTAAATACTTTCTCCAATGCCCATGAGAACGCTGGAGACTCGCTTCACTATCTAAATTGGGATGACGTCAATCATCGCGATCTAATCCTGCGAGGACCAGATCAAATCATCAGCGAACTGGAACTGGATCAACTATTTTCACACAAACCATTACTGGTGCTGGATGAAATTCACAAATACACCGACTGGAAAAATTTTCTAAAAGGTTTCTTCGATCGGTTCGAGGATAAGATTCAATTCATGGTCACCGGTAGTGCTCGTATGGATTTGTATTCTCATGGCAGCGATAGCCTCATGGGACGAACTTTTAATTACCGTCTGCACCCCCTATCTGTTAGAGAAATCATCGGCAAGATAGATCAGAATGAGTTGCTCCAAGGCCCATCGCAAATTGCATCACAAGACCTTCAAGCACTCATAGAATTTGGAGGCTTTCCGGAACCTTTTCTGAAACGAGATAAACGTTTTTCCAATCGCTGGCAGAATCTCCGTTTACAACAGCTTATTCGAGAGGATATCAGAGATGCCACTCGCATCCACGAAATCCAACAACTCGAGGTTTTACAAAATCACCTTCGCAATCAGGTTGGTCAAGAAACCAAATATTCAACTCTGGCACGCCACATCCGAGTTTCAGTAGATACCATTCGACGCTGGTTGGATATTCTGGAATCGTTTTATTTCTGCTTCCGGATACGCCCCTGGCACCGAAATATTGCAACGGCTCTCCGCAAGGAGCCAAAAACCTATCTCTGGGATTGGGCACTCATTCGGGACCCAGGTGCCCGCAGTGAAAACTTTATTGCCTCCCACCTTCTTAAAGCTACACATTGGTGGACTGATCAGGGATTAGGTCAATTTGAATTATTTTACCTCAGGACAAAAGAAGGTCGTGAAGTTGATTTTTTGGTAACTAAAGATGAAGACCCCTGGTTTTTGGTAGAGGTTAAGCAGTCACCTAACTCAAACATGAATCCAAATTTGCACTGGTTTCAAAAGAAAACTGCGGCACCTCATGCGTTTCAAGTTGAATTGTCAGCACCTTATGTTGATGCCGACTGTTTTCAGCATTCCGATCCTATCCGCGTTCCGGCGCAGACTTTTTTATCCCAACTGGTATAACCGCTTATCAAAACCTGTTTTCACACTTCGACAAAGCTCAGTGTCCGCACTTCGACAAAGCTCAGTGTCCAACACCATCAAACTGGCTCCATCTTTTCGGGCCTAAACCCGAGGACATTGGCAAACCTTCAAACCATTCGCGATATTAGCGTAATTAGCGTAATTCGCGGTTACGCTTCATTGCTATGATCCAGAGAAACTGACCTTATCAAACAACATCGTGGGTGTCCTGAAGGATGAATGGATCCAGGGGTCGTTCCCCACTTCCACCAGGTTCATCAACAATTCAGAGTAATTCCCGGAAATATTCATTTCAGTGATGGACTTCACCCGTTTCCCGTTCTCGATCAACCAACCAGCCACTCCCAGTGAGAAATCACCAGTAGTTGGATTGGCGTTGCCACCCAACCAGTCCGTCACTAGAATAGCCCGATCCAGCCCAGCTTCGATCTCAAGTCCGGAACGTGCTCCAGGTTGAACAATGAGGTTGGATGCACCGCCACTGGTGGGTTTCCAGCCCAACTTGTTCCCATAGTAGACATCAACAAAATAGTTGTTCAGTACACCATTGGTGATGAGGGGCATCTGCTTGGCAGCAATCCCATCACCATCATAGTAACGGCTGCCCAAGCCCCGCACAATGCTCGGATTATCGAGAATGGTCAGTGCTTCCGATGCAATCTGTGAATCTTTTTTACCTTCCAGAAAGGAATTCTTCTGTTGAATCGCCGAGGCGCTCAGGGGATACATCATTCGCCATAAAAGACCCGCAGCATTGGAATTTTCTAAGAGCATAGGCATGGTCTCAGAAGGGATTTTCTCAGCCCCCAACCGTGCCTTCGTCCGTTCCAATGCTTCCAAAGCAGTCTGCTCAGCACCCACCAGATCTTCCAGATGTCGCGCTCGATAATAACGCCAGCCCTCAGGCTTTTTATCCCCCTCACCCTGAATGGACACTGAAGCACCATGGGTGAATGAGGTGGATTCCTTGTGACCCTCAAAACCATTGGATTTCAGATGATACGTTTCGCTGTGACTATCATGAAAGCCCGAGGAAACCGAAATGATCCGATCATCTTTACCTCCAAGGGTTTCCCCCAGATTTTTGGCCCGCTGGAGACGTTCATCAGCTGTGACATCACCCTGCTTGGCATCGCTCAGATCCAAATCAGCTTCTGATTGACCCTTGTATAACCCAGGATCCGGCAGTTTACGAAATTCATCCTTTTCCAGAAACCCGGTAAGATCAACTGCATTGGCAATAAATTTTTCCAACGACTCTTTCCTGAGATCATTGGTGGAATGATTGGAATAGCGCCCTTTGGCAAAGATCTCGATCCACATAGCCTGCTGAGTCGATTCCTTGAGTTTTTCCACCTTGCCATCCCGAAAATCAACGGAGACACTACGGGCATGGTTAATACCCAGAGCTGATTCAGAGGCACCCAGTTGTTTGGCTTTTTTCTGTACCCAATATCCCAGATCTAAATAGACATTCTTTTCCATAATTAACCTCTACCTCCCACTGTAATGGATGACACCAACACACTGGGCATACCCATGGATACGGGAACGCTCTGGCCATTTTTCCCACAGGTCCAGCCGCCTTCAGCCATAGCCATATCATCAGCCACCATAGTCACCCTTGACAATACTTCCGGTCCGTTCCCAATAATATTTACATCTTTGATGGGACCCGTAATTTTTCCATCCTCGATCAAAGAACCTGATTTTACATAAAAAGTGAAATCTCCAGGTCCGATATTGACCTGACCGTTGGTGAATTGATCTGCGATGATCCCATGTTTTACACTGGCAATGATTTCAGCATACTTGTGAGGACCACTTTTCATGTAGGTGTTGCGCATCCGGGGCATGGGATTGTGCTTAAAGGATTCCCGACGTCCACTGCCTGTTGGCTTAACCCCGTAATGAGTAGCCGAAATACGGTCATGCATAAAGGTTCGCAGCACACCGTTTTCCACCAGCACAGTTTCTTGTGAGGGATAACCTTCATCATCTACATTGATGGAACCACGGACATGAGGATTGGTGCCATTATCTACTATAGTAACAAAATCCTTAGCTACTTTTTTATTGATCATATCTGAGAAAACTGAAATCCCCTGACGATTAAAATCAGCTTCCATACCGTGTCCGATAGCTTCGTGGAGTAAAATGCCCGAACTGCCGGCTGCCAAAACCACTGACATTTCACCAGCCGGGGGTGTCTGTGCTTCAAATAATTTGACGGTACGGGCAACTGCTTCTTGCGGCAATATTTTGAGACGTTCTGGAGTTAAAAAGCTGATATCATCACGGGCAGAATAATCGAAGTAGTTATTCTCACGTTTTCCATCTTCCTCGGCGGTGCATCCGACTGAGATCCGTAACATAGGTTGATAGTCAGTGGCAATCCCGCCTTCAGAATTGACCACCAGGATATAATTTTCACTATCGCTGAAATTCACACTGGCTTTGATCACCCGCGGATCTTGCTTGAAAACATCATCATTGATCGCCTGAAGCAGTTCAACTTTGTCTTTGATGCCTACATCTTCCCAACTTACTTGAGTTTCATAATAATTCATCAATTGGGTGGCATTGAAGGTCTCAGGTGCTTTTTTAGCAGAGCCAGAAGCTATTCCAGCAGCCGTTCTAGCAGCAGCTTTCATACTTGCCAAAGAGATATCTTCGGTGAATGAATAACCGGTCTGGTCACCTTTCAGCACACGGATACCCACACCCAGCGTCACATTCGTGCTGGCGGAATTGACGATATTATCCTGCAAACGAATTGAATTGCTCAATTGGTTCTGAAAAAAGAGGTCACAATAGTCGCCACCATAATGGAGGGCTTCAGCCATGACTTTTTGAACTGTGTCTTCATCGATACCAAAACGCTGAAAATAAAATTTGTAGGGGTTATCGTCCGGGGCAACACCAGCGAAGCCAGAACGTATAAAACCCGGCAAAGTTGCCAGAGCCAGCCCCGTTCCTGTAATTTTTACGAAATCTCGTCTGCTCATATGTACCATACCTTCTTCCTTTCAAATGAAGCTCGTAATTTTTCGGCTGTTAACCTAGGCTCAGATGCTGTTTCGACCAAAGTTAATCTTGAGTTCAACGCATACATCGTTGAATGGTTCAATGGGAGGTTGGGAGTGGTGAGTGGTGAGTGGTGAGTTTGGAGGACCCTGAGTGATCTGAGTGGAACGAAGATTGTATCGAAGGGACCGGCTCTTCGATACAATTGCTACGCAATCACTCAGGAGCCTTGCTTTGGTTGGTTATTTGGTGGATTTTGTGAGATCGCCCCACCGTATGTATTGGTGGGGCAATCTTGAGGGGCAAATCTATTTAAAAGTAATCTGAGTTGTTATTTCGAGCTTAGCCCGATTGTAATCTTTCAGACCGTCTATTTTTTGTGTATACAAACGATAGGTTGGAGCTACTGTTAGGGCACCTTTATCAGATTTATGTAAAGTATAGCTATAGGATAACCAGAGATAGCTGAAATTGGTGGAAGTAGCATTCGTTATATCTGGGGTGGTCTGAGCAATATCATACCAGGCAGTTAGTTTGCCGGGACCGATTGCTCCAACTAATTTAACGCGTCCAATCCAGCCACTGTATGCTTCCGTTCCAATAAGGGTATCAACAACAGTCTGGTTACTTAGACCTGCATAGGCTGTTAATCCAAATCCTGCGATCTTGGGTAATCCGATGGTAGCACCGTAGGTAAGAGGAGCTGTCTGGCCCTCATCAGCCAGTGTCATCAGGAATTCAGGAGTTATTTGTAACCCCGCAACAGCAACCGGATAGCTAGCATTGATGGTGTATTGATCTTTTGTGGTCACATCAAGACTATCCACAACGTCATCAACAACCCTACCGGAATTGTCATCAACCATGATCTTTACATCCAGCTTATTGCCGGCCAGCTTGTAGTTAAGATCAAACCCGTGAGCAGCATTATTGCTGAAGATGACCCAGGGTATATCTACCATCATTCCGGGATAAAAATGGATATCCTTTAAGGGATTGTGACCAACCGGAATTATACCAGCTGACCAGCTGAATGTATCACTATTTCGACCAAAATACAGTTCCATAAAATCAACAGATTCACGTCCGGCACTACCAATGCTGGCTGCATGAGGAGTGGTACCTGTACCAAATTGACCGATCCAGTAAGCCACACCATTATGACCAAGACGAGTTTTAAAGAAATAGCCATTACCAATATCTGCCGACAATAACAGACGGGCTCGATATAAATAATAGATATCGCTGGTCTTGTTTCCATATTCTCCATTATCCTTGATATCCAGACGAGGTCTGACTCTGGCATCACCACTAATAGTGATGTCAGCAAACACACCAGATACAATGAGTAGTAGAACAATCAACCATGTGTAAGTCTTGCGCATATTTTCCTCCACATTAGGTTTACGCATTAAATCCAATAATTTTGGTAAATTCATTTGAGTCATTCTCAATTTATTGTTTTTTGCCTGTTCTAAGTCACGGCAATGGTTATGCCATGATGATCCAGTTTGAGGATCTATACCAATTGAATTTCAAAACTGCACTATAAGTTCAAAATATTTTTTCGTTTTATAAGTTTTATCTTTGAAGTATAGCGGTAGCTATAGTGATAAGATTAAGCGCAGTAAAACGGGAAAAGATGCAGAAATTGAGGGCAGGTTTGATGTTTAATTGGTATTAATACCAACTGCAAGTTTTGTATGATCTGGCCCCCAAGTGTTTCGAGTGCAACAAGCTTTGTCTGATCTGGTCCCCGAGTGTTTCGAGTGCAACAAGCTTTGTCTGATCTGGTCCCCGAGTGTTTCGAGTGCAACGAGAAATGTATCGAGGGGACGCTGCTCCCCACAAAAAAAGCACCCCGAAAGGTGCTTTTTTGTAAAGCTCTTTAAAACCGTTTCTTAGATCTAACTATTCTGCCTTTTCTTCTGGTTCTCATCCCAGATCAATACTACCGGACTGGCTACGAACATAGAAGAATAAGTTCCCACGACAAGACCCACAGTCAGGGCAAAAGCAAAAGGCTTGATCACTTCCCCACCAAAGAACAGCAGGATCGTTACCACTGTCAGCGTAGTTAACGAGGTGATCACCGTTCGGTTCAGGGTCTGATTCAAACTTAGATTAAGCACCGACACAAAGGCATCATGACGTTTGGTTTTGGCATTTTCCCGGACTCGGTCAAAGACCACAATAGTGTCATTCAACGAGTAACCCACAATAAAGAGAAAAGCCGCCAGAACTGAGAGTGATATCTCAAGATTCAATAAGGAAAAAAGACCCAGGGTGATCATGACATCATGAGCCAGAGCAACCAGAGCTCCAATGGCATACATAAATTGGAAGCGGATCGAAATATAGATCACAATTCCGATCATGGCGATGAGCACAGCGGAGATCATATCCCCACGAAGTTCCTTGCCAATTTTTGGTCCAACTGTTTCCAGACGACGAATTTCATAGCTCTCTGCACCATGAATTGAGGCTATTGCCTCACGAATCTCGTTGACCTGCTCTTCACTGCGAGTAGCAGTTTTCACATGGATCAGGAATTCATCTATATTACCAAACTCACGAATGGCAGCATCTCCATAACCAATACTTGAAAGTACAGTACGGACAGCCTCCACCTCAGTGGATTCACTAAAAAGAACTTGGATCTCGGTACCGCCCTCAAAGTCAATACTGTAATGAGGACCACCGTGAACAACAAGACTCACTAAGCCGGCTAAGATGATCACTCCGGAAATAATTCCGGCGACCTTCCTTTTCCCTAAGAAGTCAATATTTACATTTTTGATCAATTCAAACATTTCAAAATCCTCAGATACTCAACTTGGTCATCGTTTTGCGCTCTGTCAAAACCATGAAAACAGTTCGGGTGATAAAGATGGCAGTAATCATGGATGTCAGAATACCCCAGAAAAGAGTAGTCGCAAAGCCCTTGATGGTTCCACTACCAAATTGCCATAACACACCTGCAGCTAAGATGGTTGTCAGGTTGGCATCAACAATGGTGGTTAATGCTCGACCAAAGCCATCATCGATCGATTTCTTAACTGTCTTGGCATTGCGCAGCTCCTCGCGAATCCTCTCGAAGATCAGCACATTGGCATCTACTGCCATACCGACAGTCAAAATCAGTCCGGCAATACCGGGCAGTGTGAGCGTTGCATTCAGCGTTGATAAGACAGCCAGCGTAAATGCCAAATTGATAAACAAGGCCACATCTGCGATCAGACCAGCGCCTTTATAGTAGACGGCCATAAAAATAATGACCAGAATAAATCCAATAACCATAGCACGTGTGGCAGAGGCGACTGAATCAGCCCCCAATGAAGCACCTATGGTACGTTCTTCTTCAATGATCATGGGAGCTGGTAAAGCACCTGCACGCAAGACAACTGCCAATTTCTTGGCATCCTGGAGATCATTCATGCCCTCGATCTGAGTGCGACCATCCGAGATCTTATCCCGAATCACGCCAGCCATGTGAACGTGACCATCCATCACAATAGCAATTCGTTTGCCGACATTCCCAGCAGTGATCTTGGTCCATTCTCGGGAGCCCTCATCATTCATGGAAAGATGAACAACAAATTCCGCCCCTGAGAAACCTCCCAGAGATTCACGGGCATCTGTAACCACATCTCCAGTGAGTTCAGCAGTCCCCTTCATCAGATAGAGTGCCCGGTGCAGGCGGCCATCACCTGAGATATCACGGGATGAAACACCCCAAGCCAGACGACTATCAGTTGGTATGGAAGCAGCAATGGTCGGTTTTTTCAATTTTCGCTTGATGGAACGGACGTTCTCTTCCGGCACCCAGATGGTGTTGCTTCCAACATTGATCAAAGATGAAAAGGGACGACCAATATCACCAGTACCGGTAATACTTAAACTATCTCCCTCATCTCCTGCAAGGACATCTGCCAGACTGGGAACAATATCTTCAGCACTGGTATCAACTGCCGCAGTCTCAAGCTGCTCGGTGGAATCTTCATCACCCATATCAGCAGCCCAGGCTTTATCAATATTGCGGATCACCTCGTTCAGGAGTTGAGAATCTTCCTGGATCAAAACAAACTCTAACAGAGCTGTAGCTTGAATCAATTCACGAGCCTGCGCTTCATTACTGATACCAGCTAATTCAACGATAATTCTCCAGTCACCCTTACGTTGGATGATTGGTTCAGAAACCCCAAATTCATCCACTCGATTACGAATGATCTCTTCTGCCCGATCAACAGCATCCTTGGCATCCGATTCCAGGGCATCCATGACATCCGCATTGGGTCCCTTTTCATAAATGGGAAAATAGCGAGCCAGGCGAACATTAGAAGCTTCTACATTAGTTGCAAAGGTCGAGAAAAAATCAACTTCTTCTTGTTGAGCTTCTTGCAGACTACTGCTAATGAGTTCATCAATCACGACATCGTTGCCTTCAACTCTTGTTTTGATCAACTCTTCCAGATCTACTTCAAGGACGACATGCATTCCGCCCTGTAGGTCCAAGCCCTGATGGATAATATTTCTACGGATTTTTTCCAACTCACCACTCTCAAGGAGGGCTTCTTTTTTGGCTTCATCCATGGTGTAATAGCTAATGGTGTCTTTGAGCATGTAGGCAGCACTTCCAATGAGGAGGACAACCAGAAAGACACGCATCCGCAAGGTTCCAGACATAAGGATCGATCCTTTTACTTATTTCGTTTGTTCAATCCTGACCATTGAGGCAGGAAATATTCTATTTATATCATCCGGCTTTGCTCTATGAGCCAGGCCGTGGTTCCCGCATGCGGGCAAAAGCGCGCCAATATAGGAGTGGTGTTATGTTCTCCAAAGTTATTATTGAGTTTGGAGGTTGGGAGGTTGCCAGGTAGAGCCAAAGCATGCTTTGGCTGTACTTGGCAGGTAGAACCAAAATATGCTTTGGCTGTACAACCAAAGCCCCACCCAGGTGAGCAGGATGAATTTCTAAGTTTTTTTGAAACCACGGATTACACGGATTTCACAGATGGCTTTTCGAGGAACCGCGAATTTCGCTAATTTCACGAATGATGGTTTAAATGGTATTGAATGCAGACCACGACTTAAGTCGTGGGTTTCTATATAGTTAGGTGACTTGAAACCATTTTAACGGCTTCTTTTTATTTAGCAAAACCACTTCATTATGAACAGCCAACAATTAGCTTCCCGCCTAATAATTACGGAGATTCAATTGAAACAGACCAAGTACAAAATTATTCTCATTGCCGGTGCCAGACCTAATTTCATGAAGATCGCGCCCCTCATGCACGCGTTGAATGACCATCCGACCCTGGAGGCCATCCTGGTTCATACTGGCCAGCATTACGATGAAAAAATGTCACATTCCTTTTTTGAACAACTCAATATTCCCAAACCACATATCAACCTGGAAGTTGGATCGGGTAGTCATGCAATTCAAACAGCCCATATTATGGAACGCTTCGAAGCGGTTTGTTTTGAAGAAAAACCGGATATGGTACTGGTTGTTGGTGATGTGAATTCCACGGCAGCCTGTAGTCTGGTTGCTGCAAAATTGCACATCAAAGTTACCCATTATGAAGCCGGTTTGCGGAGTCGGGATCGGGGTATGCCCGAGGAGATCAATCGGCTGGTCACAGATGCCATTACTGATCTGTATATCACAACCTCGCAGGATGCATCTGAGAATCTTTTCCAGGAGGGTATTCCACAGGAAAAAGTACACATGTTGGGCAATCTGATGATCGACAGTCTGGTTGCGCAATTGGAAAAAGCTTCCGCCCTTCAGCTAAAGCTCTCTGATCTGGCGGGCAATCTCATGGAATCAGATTGGGAAAACGCCAGGCAGGGCTACGCCGTCATGACCTTTCATCGTCCTTCAAATGTGGATGATAAAGCCGCTCTTAGTTTGCTGGTCTCCGAGTGGATCAGGACCGCTGAACTTTTGCCAGTCATTTTTCCCATTCATCCCCGCACTCAGAATATGTTGGAGCAGTACGGACTCATGGATCTGCTTCAGTCCGCACCCAGTATTTATTTGACGGGTCCTCTGGCTTATCTGGAGTTTCTAAAACTGGTGAGTGAAAGCTCCCTGGTGATCACAGATTCCGGAGGCATTCAGGAAGAAACGACTTATCTGAAGATTCCCTGTCTGACAGTGCGCCCCACTACTGAACGCCCCGTGACCATCTGGGAAGGCAGCAACCAGCTGATCAAAGCAGATGAGATCTATACCAAAGCAGTTAAGAGCTTGACCGCATCTACATCAGCTTTCAAGGTCCCCACATACTGGGAGGGTCAGAGTGCCGGGCGGATTGTGAAGTTGTTGGAGCACACTTCCAGTCGTTGAGAATGTAGAGGTTTTATTAACGTCGTCTTTGCAAGCAGTGTAGAGACAGCCTGTCACGGCGTCATTCTGAAAAAATGCAGGGGGTGGCAATCTCCATGTTTGAGTTGGGGAGTTTCTGAGACCGATGGGGTTTTGAAGCTATTATACCAAGTTTTCAGCTTTGGGTTAGACTGATATTGCGCCAGTTTAGAATTTGGATTCTTTTGATCATTTCCTGGAGTTCACCATCATAGATTAAAGTCAGTGGTGAGTCTAGATTGTGGTTAAACGCTTCCCACTTTCTAAGATTTTTGCTTAGGGAGTCTTTGTAAGTTGCCGTTGATTTTATTTCGAAAGCCTTTTGTTGATGCCCATCACCAAGCAAGACATCAATCTCGATGCCTGAGCGCGAACGCCAAAAGCTAATTGAGTCCATGAGCCCATTATGAAAGCGTTGTTTTTGGATTTCACTCATCACCAGATTTTCAAATAATTGTCCATACTGATAATAATATCTGATGTCATTAGCTTTATGAAGCCCCAGTAAATAGCTCAATAATCCTGGATCGTAAAAGTATAGTTTAGGTGTTTTGATAATCCGCTTATTAAAATTTACGTGATGTGGATATAGGCGATAGGTAATAAAGGAAAGTTCCAGAATATCAAGCCAGCTTTGAATCGTTTTATAATCAACCCCCGTTTCATTTGCCAGACTTGAGCTATTGATTAACTGTCCCACTCTTCCGGCACACAGTCGTAAAAATGTATTAAATTTTTGCCAATTATGATTCAGGATCAGGGATTGGACATCCCGTTCTATATAGGTTTGCACATACCAACTTAACCAATCATGAGCGGGTGTCTTCAGAGTATGTACCGCCGGATAAAATCCTTTTTGAATATGCTGAGAACTTGATGTATTCACAGGGAGGCCTGACTTAAGCTCGGAATAGCTCAGTGGCAATAAATAACGAATAGCGGTTCTACCAGCCAGACTTTGAGATACTGACGATTTTAGAAGAATATTTTGTGATCCAGTCAGGATGAATTGACCGGCAATTTTCCGTTGATCAACCATGACTTGTATCACAGAAAGAAGCTCTGGCAAACGCTGGACTTCATCGATAATCCAGCGCCCTTCCGGATCCGCCAGAATCCCTTTGGGATCCTGATCCATGATTTGGCGCCATTCAGGATCTTCCAGATTAATATATTGATGATCGGGAAAAACATGTTTGACCAGGGTTGTCTTACCTGATTGCCTGGGTCCCATAATGGTAACAACGGGCATGGTTGCGGCATCGTTTAAGATAATTTTTGATAGTGTTCGAAGAATCATACGGCATATTAGGATTACCACTCCTAATTAGCAAGCTATATTTAAGAGAGATCAGTTAAGGGGTTAGGGGTTAGGGGTTAGGGGTTAGGGGTTGGGAGGTTTGGGGTTGGGTTGTGAATTGTGAATGGTGGGTTTGTACCAGTAAATATAGGATCCAGTGGTCACATCCATGCATAATCCTCCCTCGGGGGAGGTGCCCGCAGGGCGGAGGGGGTTTTGGGGAGGTTGGGATGGGTGACGAGTGACGAGTGGTGAATGGTGAATGGTGAGTGGTGAGTGGTGAGTGGTGAATGGTGAATGGTGAGTTTGGAGGTTGGGAAGT
>JAYEKW010000104.1 GCA_034716895.1 Candidatus Neomarinimicrobiota bacterium | reverse complement strand
GTTCAAGGTCCAGCTAAGCCAGAGGCTCCTGCTTCTGATGCTCATAAGCACCGTACTTGGTGATCAACCAGAACGAAAAACAATTGAAGCATCAAGCAACTATTACTGGGGCAATGCCACCGCCTCAGCCAGGACAGAGGCCCGGGCATCCGCCGAACAGGAATTACTTTCAAAAATTCAGGTTACCCTCAACTATAAATTTGAATCAATCGTCACCGAGACCAATGCAGAATTGGATGAGCGCGTGATGATCTCTTCCCAGAGCTATACCAACTTGCTTTTGAAGGGCTTGAACTATATGGACTCAAAGCGTTTTTTTAAATGGAACGCATTTGTCTATATTCATAAAGATTCAGTTGCCGCCGCCTTCAAGATTCGGCGGAAGAAACTTGAGGATTATTCCGAGCTTGCAGGCAGCGCTCTGGCCGAAGCCAATATTGGTGAAGCCTTGCGATTATATTACTGGGGCTACCTGTTGGGAAAAACCTATCCAGATCAGATCTCAATGAGAGCTCTGGATGGCTCCAGAAAAAATATTGATGCCGCTCTTGGGTTTCAGACGGCGGTAAAAACCATTCTCCATCGTATTGCCGTTAGACCGGGTGTCTGTTACCAGGACGGTGATGTTATTATGGTGCCACTCTTTTTTACATATGCGGATAAACCGATCAATAATCTATTGTTTAGTTATTATAGCGGGATGGGGATGGATTATGGACTGGTTGAAGCAGGTCAACTTGAGCTACCGCTGTATGATAACCCCACTATGGCAAAACGGAAATTGACTCTGAATTATGAGTACCTTTACGAAAATGAAATGGACGATGCCTCTGAAACACTGATCCTAAGTACGCTTTTCAATACTGGTGGGTTTCCTAATGTTTCCACCGTATCAATCACATTTCCCTGGTTAAAAGAGGATGGTCAACAACTAAGCTCAGTAGTTGAGCCACAAACAGAGGTCGTTGACATGTTGTCTCAGGTTAGGGAAGACATCAATGAATCTTTACGGGTGCTTTCACAATACAAACGGATGGGAACCATTTCAATCCTTCCCAGTGGATCAAACACAACCAAGACAAGGTGCTGGGTGGTCCTTGCAGATAAGCAAAAAGTACACCATCTGCTTTATTACTCTAACAATACCTATACTGACTACAATTCTGGTGAGACCTTCAATACTCTTGCAGATTTTAAGGGCTATAAAAGCATCTGGTTCCAGGAGAATCAATAATGAAACGACTGAGTTTGGTCTTCATCCTTTTGTTTGCT
This sequence comes from Candidatus Neomarinimicrobiota bacterium, assembly GCA_034716895.1. Lineage (NCBI taxonomy): Bacteria > Pseudomonadati > Fidelibacterota > Fidelibacterota bacterium. Next base: position 2,057 of record JAYEKW010000104.1, on the reverse strand, counting down.
CTATTATCGGTGGACCAGGGCTTTGCCCTGACCAGCAAGGTTTTAATCACCAGTGGTGGCAGTGAGTTGATTCGGAGTCGTGTTCAGGAAAATCTTTCAAATGTCATGAATGCCTTAAAACCTCTTGCCCCAGAACGTTTCGAGCAAAGCTGTACTCGTGAGGGGCTGACGGCACTAATCGGACTTAAGCGGCAGACTGGATTCTTTAATGTAAACCCCCTTTATGAATGCCGCTTATTGGAACTTGACAACGGATTGTTCGAGGTGCGGGATATAAAGGTCAAAGTTGACCTGGGATCAACAAAGGGTAATCCCTTCCAGTATTTAGTCTTTACCTTTACACCTGCAGGAAAAATTGCTGAGGTCCGGTTTGGTATGGAACGTCAGCATTATTCACGTCTCATAGAAGAAGGCCAGGCTTTGGAAGATTTTGTTTTTCGGCAGCAGATCCTCCATTTTATAGAAATTTTTAGAACCGCTTATAATCGAAAAGATCTTGAATATCTACGACAGGTATTCAGTGACGATGCCTTGATCATTGTTGGAAAAGTGCTTCAAGAGAAGGAAAATGCTCCCAACATGTTGGAGTCGAGCTATTTAGGACAGGATCAGATCCAGTTTATCAAACTAAGTAAAAATGAATATATTGAACGTCTGAAGCCAGTCTTTGTAAACAATAGTTTTATCAAAGTTCAGTTCGAAGAGATAGAGATCATTCGCCATCATCGGATTCCAGAGATCTATGGGGTTAAACTCAAACAGAACTGGCGCAGTGACTCATATTCAGATACGGGTTACCTTTTTCTAATGATCGATTTCATTGATCCGGATAAGCCCCTGATACATGTTCGAACCTGGCAGTCAGAAAAATTCCCGGACGGATCAATTATCAGTCTTGGAGATTTTGAAATTATTGAGTGATCCCACTTACAAGGGTTTCAAGTCACTTGGGCTCTGGGTCATTCTCTGCGGGTCGCTTTGGGCAGCCACCAGCCTTTCTGCTCAAAGAAGTTTCAACCGGGAGGCTGATCTCTATGACGCTATTGAAGTTCTCGTTAAATCAGCAAAACTTGATACTTTACAGCAGCCAGAGACGATCTTTGTTACCCTGCAAACTGTGGATGATCTGATTGCATGGGTCTCTAAAAACCCAGCCTTCTCAATCACCCAAAGCTCCTCAAATAATTTGGTTTTACAGGTTAGTCAACCAAAGTACCTGAATCTATTTTCAGCGAATCAAAAATATACCTGCATGATTCAGGATTCCCTGCTCAAGGCGGTTAGCATGGACCTGGTGTTTACTCAGGCAAAGGATGGCCTTATGTTGGATGATTCAACATTTATCAGTGCATCCGGTGAACCCCCTGAATCATCTGCATGGCAACAATACCTGTATCAGGATCTCTGGTTTTATCGAAGCCTTGGACTTCCTGAGGTTTTTCGACCGACTGTCCGCACTGTAAATCCGGTTATTGATTTACAGATCCATGGCCGAAATCTAACTCACATCACTTATAGCGACTTCAATGTCTGGAAAAATTTTCTGCTTAATCTAACTCATGAGAAATCAGTGTACGCAGGACCATCTCGACTTGAGTTTGGCGACCGGGAAACAACTATATATTTTTATCTATTCATAACAACGCCACAGTCAGGAAGGCACCATTTTTTTTTGATCACTCATCGCTATACCTATGATGTGAATTCAAATATGTTCGTCAGTACTAAAGCTGATCTTTATCCATATGTCAGAATCGATAACGTAAAATCTCTATTCTTAAAAGACCATGATCATGGATCAGGAAATAGTCGTACTCCCGTAAAACGCAGTAAGCCTGGAGACGAGTCTAAATAGAGCTGTAATCGTTACACAACAAGACACTGCCATACAAGCTAAACCAGGTCGTTCCAGAAAAGGGATTGGGGTGAATTTAAGCTGACAAAAAAGGCCACCCAAAACGGATGGCCTTTAAAATTGAGCTGCAGTTGAACTATCTAAAGGTGATACCAAATCCGGCGGTTAAAACCTGATTGTTGGGCGTCTGACTGAAATGGAA